>JAHENH010000131.1 GCA_018609935.1 Halobacteriales archaeon
ACATGATAGATATAAAGATGTCATGCCAGACAAGGAATGTAAATCTTTCACAAATAAGGAAGAGTTTATGAAAGATATATTTGGTGATAGTGACATCCCAGCCCACCCCAACGAACTACAAGTTGAGGTGGATGGGGAGATACATGGGAGTGTTTACCATCTTGTTAGTATGGAAAATGGTATTGGTCGAGTGTCTGTATTGAAACAAGGCGAAACAAGTTATGTAGAGCACTCCTTTCATTTTGATAATCACAAAATCCGCCTCATCAATAAAGAGGGGGTGTGTATTGTTGAATCTAAACCTGAAAAATAATTAATTATGCCTGACTATACACTTTGTATAAATGATAACTGTCCTCTCAAAAGTGATTGTCAAAGATATGAAGGACACTGGAAACATCAGGATCTTCCTCTTATTCAGAGCTATTCTGAGTTCTCTCCTGAAGAGGAGGATGAGTGCAAGATGAGGATCCCTTTTGACAAGATCAAGAAAGAGTGAAAAATGAAAGCTGTATCTCTACTACAAGGACCTCCTTGTCCAAATCCTCCATGTGGGATCGGGGGAGGTTCTAATTGTGTGCCTCCTCCTTGTATACCTATAGTTCCTTATGATTGGATTCTGATCGTAGGAGCTATAGGAATAGGAATGTATTTTTATATTAAAAGAAATAAGAAATCATGAAATATTTTTTAACAATACTATTTATACTTTTAACATCTAATATCTATTGTCAAGACTTGTTCGATAAAAATAGAGAACAAGTTCATGAAATTCTCTCTGAGAAATACGACTATCAGGAAGTTAATAACAATTGGGAAAGTACAGACCTCTTTGTTAAAGGAAATAAGTCTGCTATAGTCACTTACAATAATAGAATAGCTGATACTTATACTATTGAGTATCCTATGAGCTATCTACAAAGAAAAGTAAGTGATCTCAACAGCAGATATAGGAGAGTAAAAGGAGAGACTATATGGTACACAAGAACTCATATAATAGTCTTGTATGTACTTGATGATAGATTCAATATAAGCTTTAAAGAAAGATGATCGAATTCATTGAAAGGGAACATGAGCTCTATGATCATAAGGATTGGCTCTATTCTCAGGATATCTTAAGTGTAGATACTGAGACTACAGGACTAAGTCCTCATGATCATAGAGTTATCATGTTTCAGATCGGAAATAGAGAAAAACAGATAGTAATAGATACTAGGAAAGTATCAATAGACCTTCTAAAAAATCTCTTAGAAGATACATCAATACTTAAAATTCTCCACAATTCTAAATTTGATTGGAAACACATCTATTCTTCATTTGGAATTAGGATGGAGAATATCCATGATACATTCATTGCTGAGAGGATTATCAATAACGGGCTCAGAAATCAATCTCATTCACTTGATAAAGTGATATGGAAATACATTGGAGAAGATATATCTAAAGAAGTAAGATCCAGTTTTTCTCGTCTTGGGAATAGATCATTCTCAGATGACCTGATCAAGTATGGTGCTAAGGATGTAGAATTCCTAGATGAGATTTATAAGAAACAGATGGAGAAAGCTTGGAAATATGGACTCACTTCTGATATAAGTCTCCATAATAAATTCATTATCACACTCTCTAAAATGGAACTCAATGGGTTCTTTATGGATCCAAAGAAATGGAAGAAAGTAGTTGAGCAGAAAAAGAAAGAACAGAAAGAGGTAATGAAAGAGATCGATAATTATATCTTAAAAAGTGGTCCAGAAGGATATATAGACAGAAATCCAACTCTCTTTTCATCTGAGCCAAGACCTATCACTTATGTAAAGCGAGGGAAATCTTATAAATATATATTCTCTTCTCAAGCTGAGACAGTGAAATTCATGAACTCAATTGGAATTGATACAAAAGTTTATGATGAAGTGGGGAATATAAAAGATTCTGTTAAAGAATCCAATCTCAAACAATTTGAAGAGGATTTTCCTTTCGTAACACTTTATCTTAAGTACAAGAAACTAGAAAAATCCATCACTTCCTTTGGATATAATTTTCTAGATTTTATCAATAAGAATACTGGAAGAATTCATTCAGAATACTTCCCATTTCTTAATACTGGTAGAATTTCTTCCAATAAGCCAAATCTCCAACAAATACCAAGTAGTGAAGATTTTAGGAGTTGCTTCACTCCACAGAGAGATGATAATGTATTAGTAGTTAGTGACTTTTCGCAACAGGAGCCTAGAGTCGTAGCTCATCTAAGCAAAGACAGTAAATTCATAGACTTCTTCAATAATGGCTCAGGAGATTCTCATTCATTTGTAGCTTCTATTATTTCTGAATTCTCAGAAGGAGAATATATAGAAGTATCCAAAGAAAATAATCCTATATCCAAGAAGTTCGGAAAACCTGTTCGAGATATAGGAAAGATGATCAATCTTTCTCTTAATTATGGAAAAACGGCCAAATCTCTAAAGGATGATCTGGGATGTTCTGAAGAAGATGCACAGAAAGTAATAGATACTGTTCAAGGAAAATTAGAGGGACTTAGGGAGTATTTCACCCGAATAAAAGAAGAAACTTTCAGAAAAGGATATATTCCTATTGATAGAAAAACTGGAAGAAAGTTCTTCTTAGATCATTATGATCTTGAAAGAGAAGAGGGAAAGATAGGAAGAGCAGCTCTCAATTTTCCAGTGCAAGGCACTTCTGCATCTATTACTAAGTATGCTATGCTTCTTATCCAAAGAGAGATAGATAAGAGAAACCTTCCTGCATGGATGGTAGCAGTTATTCACGATGAAATAGTAGTAGAATGTAGAGAATCCATCTCAGATTTAATAGCAGACATTATAAAAGAGAAAATGGAAGGAGCTGGAGAAGTATTCTGTCCTTCAGTAAAACTTCTAGCAGAACCGGTCATAACAAATAAGTGGGAACATTAATTAATATCAAATATGAGTTATTTGAGTGCTATTCCAAGTATTATACTTGGACAGAAAATTTATTTATACGGAAAAGAAGAATTCGCTTTTGAATACATAGCAACTTCAGAAGAAGGAGACCTCTATCTTCATAGTTATGAAGGAAATCGTATTGATCATAAATATTATCTAAGAGATACCAATGAAGATGGAGATTTCTTTGGAATGATAGTAGATGATACACCTAATAAAAGCATTCTGGATCATTCCTATAAAGAATCTCTTGTAGGAACAAGAGTATATATCACAGATCTTACAGATTATGAAGGGTCTTTTCCAAAAGAAGAAATAGAGAATTCTACAGCATATAGTGTAGAAGAAGAGGGAGAGACTTGGGTTAGAATTAATGGATGTAAGATCAGTAAAAAGAGAGTTATTAAAAGTTCTTCTTACTCAGAACGTCTTAAAGAATATCTTCGCCCAGGCTCTATATTTACTACAGCTAATAGTCTATATAAAGAAACAAATAATCTCTTTATATATAAAGGAGGAGAGAGATGTAGGAAATTAATTCCTAATGTAAATGGAGAATTACAAGAATCTGAAGACTCTTATGGAATAAATTTTGCCGGGGCAGATTTTAGAATTATATCATCTAAAGGTTCTTATGATTCTAGACTTATAGTTAGAGAAAGAGAAGATATAGAATTTATAAATGAACATTTATTAGGGAGCAGTGTCTACTCTAATCCATATCCATCTTCAGTAATTGGCAGAGAAGTAAGTTCTATTTCTCCCACATCTAAAGGAGTAAGTATATCTCCTGATCAGTATCATTTTATAGACAATGGCGAATATTCTTCAAGAGTAGGAAATTCAACAATAACTTCTTCTATATCTACTCAACCTTCTGAATTCTATAAGATCAAGAAGAAGTTAGAATCATACTATTCATCAGAACTTAGTAAATTCAGGATCTTTGGATTTCAGAATGTAAATTATCCTGATTGGGAGAGTATAGATTATACTGCAATTCAAAAATCTCTTGTAACATTAGGAGATCTCTCTGAAGATGTTGATTCTATTATAACTAGAATTAGAATTCTTGATTGTTTAGGGCCAAATACAAACACGAATCTAATAACTCTAGAGCATTATAATTGTAAACACTCTAGAAATTCTATTAGTTCTCCTCATGTAGTAAGCCGTGTAATAGCAGAGCCCATTCTCTCAAATAAGAGAGATCTAATAAATTCCTATAAGAATATCTTTCTCCCTTATGAAGAAAGAAGTAATAGAGATTATTCTCTAGCCCCTGTTCTTGAATTTCTAGTAAAAAAAGGGTTAATAACTCATTCAACTTATAGGAATGATTTAGAACAACTAGAGAATATGCTTAGTAGGAACCCTAATTCTGATGATCCTAATACTGCGAATCTAGAAAATCTTGGAGGAACTATTTCTGAAAGGAGTGAATTCGTTACTACAGATAATTCATCTAGATTATCTGGGTTTAAATCTCAATCAAAGAAATCTCCTAGAAAGAATATAAAGAAAGGAGATAAGGTAAGATGTAAGAATCCTAAAGAAAATTCAAATCTAGAGAAAAATGAGATATACAAAGTTGAATCTGTAAAAAGGGTGAATAATAAAGTCTTAGTAAAGATAGAATCAGAAAGAGGTAAGATTCTATCTAGTATTAAAAACTTCAAAAAGGTTAAAAATGAGTGAAATTAAAGTACCTCGTGTAGAACTTCCTGAGAGATACTATAGAATGGGTCTCTTCAAGGAATTAGAAAAATCTCTGGGAATTCTAAATAATTCGGATCATGCTAGATATAGTAATTGTAAAGAATTTACAATTCATAAAGTCTATCATAATACTCCAAAAGATATAGACGATAGATATGACTTCCTTTTTATCTCAATGAATGGAGGACCATCTTATAAAAGGGAGAATATAGAGACCATTGTTAATTATTTCAATAGTGGGATGTCAAAAGTCGTTAAGAATTACTCTGGAGTATCCCTTTATAATATTAAGGAAGACAATATATTTCTTAAAATTCCTAAATCTGTCTATTCTAAAGTTTTTCTTATTGATTCTCTTCTTAAGTTAGTAAGAGCCAGTCTTAAGCTCAAAAGTAGAAATCTTGATATAGATAAATCCTATACTAGAGCTTATGAGAATATGGCTAAAGTAGAGAATAAACACATGGATGATACCGAATTCAAGAAATTCATTATGTTAATGGAGGGAGAGTTTCAGTATGGAAAACTTCCTGATATAACCTTTAGCACAATCTATGCAGACTTAAATTCTCAAGGATTTAAGAAATCCACGGTACTCGTTAAGAATAAGTCTCAGAGCAAGTTCAGTCCTTGTTATCATTATCCTATAAAACAAGGTAGATCTGGAGAACTTCATGCAGGGGATAGAGTGAGGATTACTCATCCTCATGATTCTATGGGAACAGATTGGGTAGGAATAGAAGGATATGTTTATAATTCGGTCGACAATGTTACACGTATTCCATTGATCGAGTTTTCTGATTATGAAGGGTTCACGCCCTTGCATGGAGGAAAGGGACATTTTCCTACTGATAAAGGATATTTTATCCCTAAAAATAAACTTCAAAAAGTATAAAAATGATAGGAATTCCAGCTTGGAAAACAGGAGATAATTCCTTTGGAGTTACAGCTCCTTACTATGAATATATCGAAAGTCTAGGATTTGATGTTAAGATCCTTTCAGTGGGAGAGTATGATCCAGATATAGATCTACTTCTTCTTCCTGGAGGGTCTGATGTAGATCCAATTCGATATAATCAAAGACCAGGAGTATATACATCCAGATCAAATGTTCATCTTGAATATTTTGATAAGTATATTCTTCCTGAATATATAGAAAATGAAACTCCTATTTTTGGAATATGCAGAGGATTTCAATCCCTTGCAATTCAATTCGGAGGAAATATTGACCAAGACATCAAAGGACATAGTAAAAGCACAAAATCCAGAGATGAATTGGTCAATAAGACCTATATCAATGAAGAATTGAATAAATCTTTTAGGAAATCAGTTCATGAATTTGTAGCTAAGAACAAACATGCAAAGAAACTAGAAGATGTAAATTCAATTCATCATCAAGCAGTAGTAGATACTGGAGAGTTTGAAATTATAGCTTATGAAGAAGATGGAACGATCGAAGCTATTCAACATCCAGAACTACCTATAGCAGGAGTTCAATATCATCCTGAAGAATTGATCGGTACTGAACTCCTCTCTATCTTTCTAATAGATAATCTTCTAAAATTTAAAACAGAAGATTATCTAAGTGTGGAATCCCAATTAGAAGAATATGAATCTTGAAACTGTCGGAACAGATATTGAAGTATTTCTCAAAGCAGAGGATGTTATCATTTCTGCTGAGGGAAAGATCAGAGGATCCAAAGATGATCCTAAATTTCTTGAGAGGGAAGTATCTCTTCAAGAAGACAATGTAATGGCTGAAATGAATGTAAAGCCGGCAGAATCTTCTGATGAACTTGTCGAGAATGTAAATGATGCTTTCTTTCAACTTAAAGATCATACTTCTTATGATGTAGATCTAAAAGCTTCTCATGAATTCTCTCAGAATGCTCTCTCAAGTGAACAGGCTTTAGAATTCGGATGTGATCCTGAAAAGGATGCATATGGAGTAGAGCCTGAAGATCCAGATCCTTTTAATCCACTTCGATCTTGTGGAGGCCATATCCATATTGGATATATTGGAATGGAAGACACAAAGGAAGAGATCAAGCGATCTAGGATCATTCTTACTAAACTTCTAGATCTCTATATCGGAATTCCTTTTGTTATTATTGGAGATAGTTCTGATAGAGAGCGTTCAGAAATGTATGGAGCTCCTGGAAGATTTAGAGGAAAGAAGTATGGACTTGAGTATAGGACTCCATCTAACTTTTGGATTCGAGATTCTAAGAGGATCGAGGCAACTTTCAATAATGTACAAAAGGCTGTAGATCATCTCATAGAATTTATGGGAGAAGATAACTCTACAGAGCCTTTTTCAAGCTATGATTCAAAGCGGATCTATGAAGCTATTCTTTATTTCGATAAAGAACTAGCTAAAGAGATCGCTAATGACTTTAATCTTAAATATCAACCCAATGTCAAGAAGACTGACGCAATTCAGACCAAGAGTACATACTAGACACCCTTCCCACGAAAATCTGAGGCCATCTCATAAGAGACTTCCTCTTCTTCCTGTCAGGTCTGTAGTAAGACTTGGATCTACTACAGATAAACCTGACTCAGTATCCAATGGAGGGAATAGGATCGAAGTGAATACTGTTCAAGCAGTTCAAAATTGTGAGAACAAAGAGACTATGAAACGTCTCTTCACTCATCGAAATATTCCCACTCCAAGGTGGACTGGACTTTCTTCTGTACATCTTAGGAATTTTAATTTTCCTATGGTCATCAAAAAGAAGTATGGAAGTAGAGGAAGAGGAATTTATCTTGTCAATGATCAAGAGGAACTTGATCAGAAATTGTCTGAGCTTAATCCTTCTCACTATATTGTAGAGGAGTATATTAACTATCCTAGAGAGTATAGAATTCATGTGACAAGAGATGGATGTCTCTATACCTGTAGGAAAATGCTCAGACAAAATGCTGAGAATAGGTGGTATCGAAATCAAGAGAATTGTGTTTGGTATCTTGAATCAAACCCATCTTTTAAGAAGCCTCGAAATTGGGATCAAATCGTCTCCTCTTGTATCCATGCTCTTGAGGCTACAGGACTAGACATTGGAGCTTGTGATGTAAGAGTCTCAAGGAATCCTGGTAGGGATGAAGATCAGGATCATAAAATCCTTGAGATCAATTCTGCTCCTCGATTCGGAGAGATTACAGAGGAGAAATACATGGAGAAGATCCCTGATATTATCAGGCAGAAAGCAGGAGTGTAGTAAGATGGGGGTCACATAAAGTGGCCCCCACTTTTAAAATAAATAATTATGAAAGATATTTTTGTATACGGAACTCTTAGAGTTGGAAAAGGAAATTTTAGGAATTTTTCAAGAAGGTATAATATTGAAGTAATTGAGGAAGGAGTTCCTATTTATGGATATCAAATGAGTTCAGCAGGAATTCCTTTTACTTACTTTACAGAAGATAATAATGATGTAGTATATGGAGATATTCTTCGAGTAGATGATGAGGGAGTAGAAGCAATTGATAGAATGGAACTCGGAGCAGGATATTACATTAGTGAAGTACAGCCTCTAGGACATTCAGAAACCTATAGAGCTTATCTCTATCGAGAATCTGAAGTTCCTAGGATGGCAAGTGTCGTAACAAGTGGAAACTTTAAATCTGTCTAAAATGTGTGGTATTTTTGGCTACATTGGCCAGCAGGAATTCGATAGAAAAAACATAAAACTACTTGGATTATTTAATGAAGATAGAGGAACAGATTCAACTGGGATCTATAATCATTACAAAGATCTTGATTTTGACAAAAGACTTCTAAAAGAGAATACAAAGATCAGTAATTCTGATATTCTAACCAATAACATCAAAAGATCTAGACTCTTAATTGGCCATACTCGAAATAGTTCTGTTGGATCTACTAAATTCGCCAATATCCATCCTCTACAATTCAATGACAATATATGTGGTGTTCACAATGGAACTATTTCTAATTATAAAGAGCTTGCAGAGAAATATGGAGTATCTGTAAGCAATAATAATTCAGATAGTTACATTCTATTTGAGATCCTAGGAAAGACCGGAGGAGATATTGAAACAGTTCTAGCAGATATAGAGGGTCAAGCAACTCTTGCTTTCACTCTCAATGATGATAGACTCTATCTCTATAGAAAAGATAATCAAAGACCTCTTTATACTTCTCATTTTCATTTCCCTAATAGTGGAGTGGATGATGATTCACTCTATTTTTCTTCTACTGAAGAATCTCTGAAAGCCATTGATGAAGTTCCCAGTGATAGTGTCAAAGCTCTAAAGACTGGAGTTGTCTATGAGTACGATCTCGATGTAAATCTAAGAGGTGAGTATGAAATAAAAGAAAACCCCAAGAAACCAAAAGCTAGCACTACTCCAACTAGAAGTGGTAGCTATACTGGAAACTATACATCTGGCAGTAGAAGTAGGAATTATGGAGATTATTATGATTGGGATTGGTGGAATGATCCAGGTGATGAGCAACTTGCTAATATCTTCAGTCCTAAGAATAAATCCGATCTTCCAAATATAGTATATCCTCAATCTAAGACATTCTATCAAAGTTCTCTTGATACTAAATATATAGAAAATGAGAGAATCGTAAAAGCTACTGTCTTTAAATGTGAAGGTTCTAAATATACTAAATATGAGCTTGAAAGTGGAGCTATATCTGTATTCAAAGGGGAGCTAAGCTACAATCCTGTTACTTACAACAGGAATACAGCTGTCGAAATCTTTGATGATCTTAGTTGTGAAGAAAGAGAGATCGTATATAATCTTCTTATGTTCGGAGATGGATCTTTTATGGAATCAACAGAAGTTATAGAAGAGGTTGATGTCCATGAAGAAGAAGTTGGAGGAAGAGATATAGCTCAAAAGCTCTTTGAGGATTACTCATTCATCTCTCTTAGTGTGGATAGAATCAAGAAGCTTGACAAAGCAGAAGATTGTAGAGATGAAGCTGAGAACTTGGAGAAGAGATTAAGTACATTCAATAATCATATTTTGGAGATGACAGAAAATAAAATAAGAAATGATAGTTTATTATAAAGAAGAAGGAGAGATAAAGTCTCTTGAGATTGCATCTCCTAAGAGATCGAATCTTCCAAATCCTTTTTATGAAAAAATAGATAAATGCAATGAAGTAGATAGTAATAATGCAGGACTTGAGACTTTTCCAGAAGCTAAATCCGGAGAGATATTCTTTGAAAGCGAAGAAGTAGCTAATGAATTAGGCTATAAAGAGGATCCTTATTCTGGAAAATTCATTAAATCCGAGTCCTATGATAGAAAAATGAGAGAAGCATCTCAACTTCCCAAAGCTTTCATTGGGAATTTTGATAATACCCATATTGGGAGTGGAGATAAAGCTAAATATATCAAAGGGATCGATAGCCCTTCTTTTATCTCTACAGGTCTTCTGGATTATAAATTTGGAGTAGAGCTTGAGACTTGCTCAGGAGCTGTTCCAGTCTATACTTATCTTGAGAACCACCTTTCCCTCAAAAGTGAAAAAGATGGATCTCTCAGAGAATCTGATGGAACTCTAAGAGGTGCTGAATATGTCACTGGAATCCTTAGAGGAGATACTGGAATGAACCAGCTCTATAATATTTGCAAAGAACTAGGAAAGCGATGTAAAGTAGATAAAAAATGTGGACTTCATGTTCATATTGGTTATACTTTCTTTACAAAGGATTTTTCTGTCTTTGCATATATTCTAGGAGAGAAGATTCAAAATGATTTCTTCTCTATTACTCCTCAATCCAGAAAGACCAATCCTTATTGCAACTTTCTTCCAGATCTAGGATATGAGAAAAGGATCAAAGATAATGGATGGAAGTATGGAATTGAACTCTCCTATAGTGATCTCATCAGAAATCTCTCAAATGGGAGAGATCTAAGTAGTGAGATCAATAAGTTTAATCCACATCCAGAAGGAAGATGGGCTGGATCCAACGGAAGAGGAGAGATCGAAACTCTTCAAAGACTCTTTAGATATAAGTGGCTGAATCTGATCCCATCTAATTTCAATCAGAGGAATATCCCTCTCAAGAATAATGGAAAATTAGGAAAAGAGGTTCCTTTCTCTATTGAATTCAGGCATCATTCTGGAACACTTAATTTCAAAAAAGTTAAGAATTTTGTGCTCCTATGTATGGCTTTTGTCTATTATGTGGACAATCATAAGAGTGATATCTTAGAGAGTAAAGAGATCTATCTCGAAGATATCATCAAAGCTGCATATATAGGACAGCTTCAAAATGACCTCATCACTTATGTCAAAAAGAGAAGGAATAAATTCAAGAATGATACTCAAGAAGAAGAAAGAACCGAGTATGATGAGACTCCTCTTGTTGAAGATAGGAACATTAGAGAAATCGTAGAAATATGACACGAACAGAACGGCAACATAACATCCTCCAAAAATGGATAAACAACAAAGGAATTGGTACAGTTATAGCTGCAACAGGATTTGGCAAGACTTATCTTGGGATTCTTTCAGCTCAAAAGATCCTTGAAAAATATCCTGATGGAGATATTATTGTTGTTGTTCCTAGAATTCCTCTTAAAGAGGAGTGGTCCAAAGCCTTTCAAAGAGCTGGGATCTCCAATTATAAGATCTATGTGGTAAATACTGCAGTTAAGAAAATTAAGGAACATGGAAAACTCAGTTGCACACATAAGATCTTTGATGAAGGCCATCGTTACATGTCGGGAAGAGAATTCCCAAAAGTAAGATCTGGTATTAAGAGTAAAACAGCTCTTTTCCTAACAGCTCATATAGAATCAGAACCTCCATTTCCCATTCTTGAAAAAGTGGGAAAAGAAGAATGTCTTAAGAATGGTTGGGTTGCTGATCATGAAGTCTACAATTTAGCTGTTCCTCTCACTGAAGAAGAGCAGATTGAATTTGAAAAGATCAACAACAACTTCAAATATTATGAGAGCATTCTAGGAGGAAAGTTCAATGCATTCAGCAATGCAGCTGGGTATAGGAAATTCATAAGTATCAAAAAAGAGCCTGAGAATTTCCTCATTAATAAGTACACAAATAGAGTTTTTAGAAAAAAAGATCTGTATAAGAGACTTGAAGATCCTAACGATGGGTTTGATAGAGAAGCGTTATCTAAATTCAGATCTCTAACAGATAATGAGATAGAAAAATGTTATTCAAAGGGAAGGTCTTCTATTGTGTACTATCAAGAAATGAACAAGCGAAAGAAATTACTCTGCAATTCTCTGAATAAAGTGGAAGCCATTAAAGAGATAACCAATAAGTTTCCTGACAGAAAAGGGGTTGTCTTCTCTGAGCACACAAATTTTGCTGATCTGGTTTATCAGAATCTGGAAGATTCGTATATTTATCATTCCAATCGAACAGATAAGCAGAACAGAGAAGCTCTCCAAGCTTTCAGAGATTCTAACTCTGGAATAATGGCTTCTGCTAGATCTCTGAATGAAGGAGTAGATATTCCTGATTGTTCACTTGGCATTGCTGCAGCTGGAAATTCTAAAGAATTGGATAATATCCAGCGAGAAGGAAGGATCATCAGAAAACAGGATAACAAAAGGGCTCTCTTCATTAATCTTTATGTGCCAGAAACTCAAGATGAGAAATGGCTCAATAAAAGACAGAAAGATGATGCTCTCTATGTTAATTCTGTTAATGAGATCCTTGAATATGAAGAACTAGCTGAAAAAGCAGGGGGCTCCCAATAAGGGAGCTCCCTTTAAAATATCAGAATATGAGTACAGGCATAAATAATAGAAAAGAAGAATGGTACAGATTAACAGAACCATTTAACAATCCAGATTTAGATGACTGTTTAAAAAACTCTGATTTTAAACAAAAAGAAGTAGATGGACTCAAAGATAGGTATGTAAAGAAATTTAAGGATCATACTCTTCTAATAGAGACACTTAGATATGACACTCAAGTATTTATAATCAATAAAAATTTTCTGGGTATAAATACTTATAAAAAATTAGTCGCAAGTCACAATTTTAACTTTGAAGATGGTCCCTGGATAGACTATACCATAAAACAAATAAAGAGGGGTAGAAAGATTTCTCAGTTAAAAGAAGAGATAAAGGATGCCAAGGAACGTCTTCAATTAGAAAAAGCTAAAAGAGATTACTATGAAATATAGGGAACCTTTCATCAAAAGGCTCAAAAGATTCTTTTCTACTAAATCTCTTAAGAATAAGAAAAAGAAGAATGAGCTTTCTTATATGGATTATGTAAGAATAGAAGAAGAAAATAAACGTAGAATTTATGAAGAGCATTTCAGATGAAGATAGAATTTGATACAGGTATTATAAATGAAGTTAAAGAGATTGATAATGTTAATGAAGCTATTATTGTAACACTTTTAGCTAAAAAGAATTTTGCTAGTCTTTATCATTTCTTGTATGAATTAGATAGTGATATTGATACTAAAGAATATTTAACATGTCTTATAGTTGAAGGAGTAATTCTTCAAAGGTCTGAATTAAATTTAGAAAAAGATATCCAACAAAGTCATGATATTCCTAAGCTTCTATATTTAAGAAAAGATATAGAACAATATACTAATCCTAGGAATGGAAATGTTCAATCTTGGATTGATGAATGGAGAAATATGTGGCCTAAAGGAGTAAAGAGTGGAGGCCATCGAGTAAGAGGAAGTAGGAATGGATGCCTCAAGAAAATGAGAAAATTCATCAAAGAGAATCCAGATTTCTCAGTAGATGAGATATTTGATGCCACTCGAAATTATATTCTAAATAGAAAGAAGCAGAATTATGAATATATGAGAGTGGCTGAATATTTCATTGAGAAAGATAGGATGAGTGATCTAGCCTCTTGGGTCGAAGATCGAAGAGAAGGGAATGAGGAAGAGAAAGATAACAGTGAAATATTTAAGAAAGATCTTTAATGGATCTATTTGATAGAACGATCTCAAAATTAGAGGAGAATAAAAGGATCAAAGAGGAAGGAGGATATAATTGTATTCCATTTGGACTTCCTCGATTTGAAGAAGCACTTCCTGGTATTATGCAGGGAACTTACTATATCGTCACTGCAAATAGTGGCGTAGGTAAATCTCAATTCGCTAGGAAGTATTTCCTGATCAATCCTCTTGATTTTGTGATCAATCATCCTGACTCAGGGATAGATCTCAAGATCTTCTACTTCTCAATGGAAGAATCAGCAGATAGATTAATGTCTCATCTAATCTGTAATAGATTATATGAGCATTATAATATCTGTATTGATGTCAATAATTTGAGAAGTATCGGAAGAGATAGTATTCTTCCTGATGAGATCCTTGAAAAGATCAAGGAGACAAGAGAATACTTTGAATCTCTTGAAGATAAGGTGGAGATATATGATGAATCCATCAATCCCTATGGGATTTATAATAAAATGAAAAATTATGCTGAAGCCAATGGGAGTTTCACGTATAAGGACATGAGATTTTATAATGATGATGGAACATCTGAGGTAAAGAGAGTAAAAGATCAATATATTCCTGATAAACCTCATGAATATGTGATGTGTATAGTTGATCATATTTCTCTTCTAAATACTGAAAGAGATAGTCCAACTAAACACCAAGCTATTCAGAAACTCTCCTCTGAGTATTTTGTGCCTCTTAGAAATAGATATGGACATACAATCGTTAATGTCCAACAGCAAGCTGCCGATTCTGAGAAAAAGCAATATACTGTCAAAGGAGATTCTATCCTTGAGAAGGTAGAACCAAGTCTTGATGGTCTTGGTGATAATAAAATGACCCAGCGAGATGCTAATGTTGTATTAGGACTATTTGCTCCTAATAGACACAATATAGATGAACATGCTGGATATAATATCTCCAAGCTTCAAGATAATTATAGGAGTCTCTCTATCCTTAAAAATAGAGATGGAATGAGCGATACTCGATCCGGTCTTTACTTCGATGGAAGGACGAATTTCTTTAAAGAACTTCCAAGAGCTAAAGATGGAGATAGTATGGAGAAAGTGTTGAAGTTTAGAGAAAAAGAAATGAACAGATAATAGAATGAGTGAAGAAGAAGTTGTACTACCCACTGAAAAGGTAGCTCCAGAATCTCAAGATCCTGATATCCTTATCCTTTATGGTCCTCCTAAAGTAGGAAAGACCACTTTGGTATCAGAACTTGAGAGTAATTGTATTCTAGATCTAGAAAATGGAACTAAGTATCTAGAAGCTATTAAGATCCATATTAATGAGTTAGCAGATCTTAATAAGTATGGTCCTAAGATAGCTAAAGAAAAGCCTTACAATTTTGTTACAATAGATCCTATTTCAAGGCTTGAGACTCTTGTTAAAGAGGAAGCTAAACAAATGTACAAAGCCACTGAAATAGGTAAGAATTTTGAAGGTGATGATATTCTCTCCCTTCCTCGTGGAGCTGGATATTATTGGCTGAGACAAGCTTATATGAAGTGGTTGGAAAAGATCAAAAAGCTTGCACCTCACATTATTTTGGTTGGACATCTTAAAACTTCTGTTGATAATAAAGATGGTAAAGAAGTGCAAGTGAAAGATCTTGATCTCACTGGAAAGATCAAAGATATAACTTGTCAAGAAGCCGATGCTATAGGATATCTTTATCGAGGAGAAGATAGCTCTTTGAATGTCTCATTTAAGAGTGAAGAAGATATCCTATGTGGTGCTCGTCCTGAACATCTCAAAGGTCAGGATATGGAGGTAGCTGATTATGATCCAGAAAATAATCAGCTAGTAGATGTAGCCTGGAATAAAATCTATAAACATGTAGCATCCTAATTAAGTTTTATTTAATTAATTCATTAACAAAAAAGATCATAATATGAAGTTTGGAAGTAAAAAAGACAGTAAAGGGAATGAGATCCAAGGAATCAATAGTGGAGGATCTCTTCCGGAAGCTGGTTTTGTAGATAATTGTAAGATCACCTATATTGGTCCTGATCTGGATCAAGATGGAAATACAGTTGAAGATCGAGCAAGAGTTACTTTTGCTCAACCTAATGGAACAGAAGTTCACTATAAACTTCTGAAGCCTTCTGGAAAAGAAGGGGAAGAATGGCAGCTCGATGCACTCAATAAGAATGTGAAACATATCGCTACTAAAATGGTTGATGATGATACATTCCATTCTGAGTGTGAAGCTGAGAGTTTCAAAGACTTCGTTAAGAAGTTCAAGAAACTTATAGAAGAAAATGGAGGTTTCACTAAACTTTTCCGAGTGGCTTTCTCTTGGCAGAAGAGCAAGGGGAATGGTAAATACTATCTTAATGTTAGGGTATTCCCTAATTTCATTGAGAGTATGGAAGTTCCTAAGGAGAAGACTACTTTGCATTGGAGCCCCGAATATGATTTCATGGAAAATCCTGATTATAAGACAGAAGAGGATGCTCCTACTTCTGAAGCTGAATCAGGAGAACCTGAGTGGTAATCTAGTATAATAGGAGAGGGGATTCTTTCCCCTCTCCTTTATATTTATCTCTATG
>JAHENH010000132.1 GCA_018609935.1 Halobacteriales archaeon
CTATGCGAACGTGATTTATTACCATTCTTATTTCATCATCACCGTGACCACCAACATTACAAGGCTCTTCAATGATCAGAACTATTTTCTGGTCCTCGGATAAGTCTATTTCCGATTCAGTACCTTTTCTTATGAATCTATGCCCGTCCCTCTTAAAACGAATAGGTCTATCAATACTGACCAAAGCATCAGAACCGGATCTTTCTATATTAAAAGTAGCATAAAAATCTCCGTAGTTATACCTAAATATCTTATCTATAAGTACAAATCCATTACTTGAGTTCTCTACACCTATACTGAAAGCAGCACCCCTACACTTAACTTCTCCTTGATTTAATAATTCTCCTATTACTTTTATATCTATAGAATCTCCATCAGTATCTAAAGTATCCCCCTTCAAAGTATAAAGATCATAAGACTTTACTTCTGATTCAGAAGAACCATCCAGAACAACCGTCTTTTTTTCAGTATCTCTGAATAAGATGCTGCTTCCATCCTTACCATCGGCTCCATCATCTCCATCTTTACCATCGGGAGAATCAGGTAATTTTATATCACTAGTATCATCACACTTTTCACAGATAGCCATAATTAATCACAATTACAATCATTCAATTTATGTATCCTATCCAGTCTACTTAAGATAGAACTTATATTAGTTGTCTTATAACAAGCTGCACTGGATTTAAGAGCTTCTATTAAAGCTTCTCCCAGCATAGCACTTTCTATAAAAGATCCATGACCACAACCCTCTCTTATCTTCTCAGGTATCTTTCCTACCATAGAGTCCTGTTTACACTCAACATTACAAGTGAAGAGAATATCCTCTTCTCTAGAATATACCTCAGAGGGATCCAGATCACTATTAGTGAGCTTATATTTTATACTATGAATACCATCCTCTTTATTATCAAGGGATATATCATTGTAAGTAAAGTCTCCGGATACAGTATCAGGTATTTGAGAGGTTATATCTTCTGTCTGAGTACTCCCTGAAGGAAATGTGATAATTATCTCACCTGTGTTTATATCAGAACCCGATACAGAATCTTCCCACTTATCAGTACCCGTACCTGTAGTATCTGTTAGCTGAAGATTAGCACATTTATCTTTGAGGCAGACTGAGAATGTAGGTTTAAGGGTAGCCATTATCTTCTATTGAGTTTTTAGTTGCGGGGGTATGACTCGAACATACGTCCTCCGGATTATGAGACCGGTGAGCTTACCAACTGCTCTACCCCGCAAATACCATGAAATAGAAAAGAGAGGGAACTTATCCCTCTCAATCCTCATTCTAATTATGTTTGGATTTGGAGATCACCAGTACCACTTTCATCTCCACCCGGAGTGGTGTCAGGTAATGCTATCTCTATGATATCTGTTATATCCGTATTATTACCAAGGGCATGAGAGAAATATGTACTATTACTAACACCAGTAAGACCACTATCAGGACATGCTACTGTTATCTGAACAGGAGAGATCTCATTCTGAAATCCTACTGTCTCTGAATCCTTATAGATAAGATTCAATAGATCATATCTTATAGTAGTATCAGCTAATTTTCTCTTAGGATGAACTGTAGGATCAACATCTCTTAGATATTCACCTTCATGTCCTTGTAAGAAATCCTCAAGATCAGCGATCTCTTTTCCTTCTCCTACACCTTTCTTAGCTGCTTGCTTCTGAGAAGTATCAGTAGTACCGAATCTCTCAAGTACTTTCTCGAATCTAACTTTCTTGAAATATTCTTTTCCTACTACATGACTAAGAGGTCTTCCTTCCAGTTTAACTCCCCAATCACTTCCTATGGATCCTGAAGCTATAACTTGGGTTCCTTTACCATCATCCCCTGTTATAGTAACAGTATCTTTCTCGAAAGGTCTATCTAAAGTAAATTCATTATTACCGGCATCTATAGATTCCACTCTATAAACAAGAGCTTCTTTCGTTACAGTAGTGGCATCGTCTTCCACTCTTATATAGTCACCTACTGCCAAATTAGTAGGATCATCCCCACCTTTACTTCCTCCGTAGTCAACATCGCTTCCTTGAGTGGTTATACCTACTTTAGTGGAACCTTTTGTGAATGTTGCATCTTCGTCTATATCATCACTTGCTTTTAATCCTGCATTATTAACAGCTCCGAACCTCATGAATTCTTCAGCTTCTCTTTGCATATTAGCTGTGAGATTCTTTGCAAGACCTAAAGCAACCTCTTCCTGTGTAGCAGTAGAATCCGACTTATAATGTCCAAATTTAACTCTTCGACCATCCACATTGGAAGTTAGATACTCTTGTATATATAAAGTGATGTGGTATTGATTATCATTAAGAGGATCAATGCTTCCTGAATCAGAATCCCCGTCATATCCTACATAATCTACCTGCTCTTGTTCTGCTGATCCTTCTTTTACAGAAGCTCTAACAACTTCATTAGGATCAATAACAGGCGTTATAACAGGCTCTTCTCCTGAAGCTCTTCCTTGAGCTAAGAAGAATTTATCTCCTTTACTAACTACCTTTTCGCCTGTTCCCGCTGATGAATCTACAAGCCTGGTTCCGCCGGGAGCAAAAGCTCCTATCTCACCGTCTTTTAAATTATCCATCTTACCTGTAGAGGCAGTGGTTATTTCTTTACCTACTAAAATTCTCTGTAGGTTTCTCTGTGCTGTATTACTCATTTTTCTTTAGTTTTTTATTAGTATCTTTATTGTCTTTTTCATTAAGCTCAGTGAGTAATTCCGATAATTGAGCTCTAGCTCCTTGGAATCTACTCAGCTGAACCTTATATAATTCTATCTTGTTATCTAGTTCTTCTATTTTCTTATCTATAGTTTCTTTATCCATATTATGTATTATTAGGATGAAGCATAAAAAGGTATTTCATAAGTCGTACCCGCTACATCTATCGTTATAAGACCTGCTTCTGTATCAGTTTCAGGGTCTTTGAACATTCCATCAGAAGATACCTCGATACCTCCATCACCACTGGCATTAGCTTTAATAAGCTGAGAAGCTGCACTGGCTTCAGTGTACATTAATTTAGTACCATCCCCTTGCATCTTCAATAAAGAA
>JAHENH010000133.1 GCA_018609935.1 Halobacteriales archaeon
GACCGCGACTACATCGGGGCACTGAATGTGGCTCGCGTGTTCTATAGCGACACGGATGGGCTAGACCATGGTTTCACGTCCTCGTATAGCGGGGATTTCGAAATCGTGCTAGCCCGCCGTTCCGCTGGCACGCGGCTCACGTTCGGGGCTGGTGTTGTTGCCTATGAACCCGAGCAGGCAGAGGCGACCGCTGGTGGCGGGTCGGCTGTAATAGCGCCCGCTGTCGCCTTGCCTGAGTCGAATACGGATGGTAGCGATGGACGTGGCCCAGCCGTCCACCAGTATACCTGTTTCTTACGGTGTACTACTGAAAACTACTGAAAATTGGAACGGTGGTTGATGTCGAATAGTACAATGGTTATTCAGTTGAAGGTGGAACGGGTTTTATGTTGGTCAAGTTTTCCTTGAAGTGTTCGTCCAACAGCAACCTCTCTTTATATTTAGTGTAGTAGTCAAAAATTTTATTTTCTTCATGTGTTTTTAGATAACTTGCTACTGCATTTATATCTTCCTAGTGTTGGATGAGAAATGTGGTATCAAGTGGTTTCTTCGTTCTAGATTAGTTCTTTTAAAGTGTCTTTGACTTTGTGAAAGCCCTGATATTTGTTAGGATCCGGGATTTTTTAGTGATTGTTTTGGTGTCTTTCATTTTTTTTTGGTTTATCGGCTAAAGCCGTAATAATTTAGGTATTGTAACATAAATAATACATATGGCGAATGTAAGTATACGGATACCTGATGATATAAAGAAAAAAATGAAAGAACACGACGAAATAAATTGGAGTGCAGTACTTAGAGAAAAAATAAGAGAAGAAATAGAGAACTTAAACAATAGAAATCTTGCACACGCTGTTGCTACAAGTGAACGTCTAAGCCAAAAGATAAATAAAAAAGAAGTAGAAAACCAGGATACAGCTAAAGCTATACGTAACTGGAGAGAGAAACGATACGGATCCGAAAAATAAATACCTGATATTAAAAACTAGAAATGAATAATGAGTTTTTAATAAACACTGAAAAATGGAGATTATACCAGATGCAAGTATAGTAGTAAAATGGTATATACCAGAAAAACATCATAAAAAAGCAAGAAAATTACGGGATGACTATCTTAACCATAAACATACTCTCATTGCTCCCCACCTACTACACTTTGAAGTTATAAACGCCTTAAAACATAGTAATCACTACAAAAATAATCGATTAATAGAGGCCTCTGCTACTCTACCAGAATATAGTATAGATCTTAAACCATACAGAGAATTAGGTCCTATAGCTGAAATTGCTGATGAACTTGATATATCTATCTATGATGCTTCATATATTGGGCTTGCATTCAACCAAGAATCTATACTGTATACATCAGATAATAAACTAATAGAAAAAACTACACATTCCGAATATAAAA
The DNA here is from genome assembly GCA_018609935.1 of Halobacteriales archaeon. The sequence goes on from JAHENH010000133.1 coordinate 1,409, forward strand.
ACTATATAGAACATATTAGAAACTATTAGGAAAACCCACATATATATTAATTTAAAACACCCACGTATCGAGTGGCCCGTGGAACCCCCACTATCTTTCTTTAGAAAACGTCAAAATTTAGTTATACTAAAAACTGGTATTCTATCAAGGGATAGCGAGAAGACCTCTGAGGCTTGACTCCGAGGTAGTTCACCCTGTGTAAATCAACATACAGAAAAGACAAAATATAAATTAAGAAAAGGAATATACAATCGAAAATTACTTTTAGAAATTTTTATATTTCCACCATATAGGCTGTTATAGAATATAACTTCCCTTGTAAGAATAGTTCATATATCTCCTACCCAACAAATGCTTAGAGAAGACGTCTTTATTGCTTCCCCTTACAAACCAACAATTAAGATAAAAAAGACAACTATAAATGATTTAGTTTTGTGTGGTTTTATAGCTTATCAGTATCCAGGCGGCTCCATATAGTGTACTAACAAATATTATTAGTGGTATATATCCATGTCCTTGGATTAGTAAGATCCATCCAATTGTTGTACCTAGAGGAATTGATGTTGCAAAAAATGTTGGTGTTAGTTTTGAGTATGGGTTTGTTTTGTAGGTTGAAATCCCTATTAGTATAGATCCTAGAATAACTGCTATATAGCTTATAATAAATATATTTTGTATAGAAAATGGATTTTGTAGGTCTGTAAATCCAATAATTAAAATAGAGATAACGATTAGAAACCCTATTGATGTAGTTATTGATCCGATCTTTCCAGTTTTTTTGTTTTTTTGTCTAAAATATCTATATAGATCTATAGTTCCTAAAAAAAGGAACAGAAATACAATTATAGATAAATATATATAGCCATCTAATATAAGATCAAATATACCTAAAACGTCACTAGATAATGCTAGTAAAAGCCCTATAGGTAGAAAAACGCATAAAAATCCTCCAAGTATTCCGGAATATCTAAGAAATATTGATATCATAACCTATAGACAAATATATAGTTCTAGCTATAAAGGATTCGTTTATTTCTAATTATATATTTATATATAAAAATAGACTACTGATTTTTTATTTTTGGCTAACTGTTTTTATGTATGTTTTTTCCTATTTAATATATTAATAGTAGATATAACTATAGCAGAAAGTATTTCAACGTTTTCGGATACAACCCCACTTAAAACTCCACAGGTTCCAAGTAGTCTATCGGACAAAGTAAATGTAGAGGAGGGGTCAGCGTCAAATATATCTATAGAAGTCTTAGAAGACACAGAAACAGACTATACACTAAGCGTAACAGGGGATGAAAACGAAGAAAATATTTCATTCTATCTACAACAGAATACTTTGAATATATCTGATAGTATAGAAAATATATCTATATATATAGACAAAGAAAAACATAGATTCTATCAGGATAAACATGAAAATACTAGTTATGTTGTTTTTAATATACCAAGGTTTTCTAGTCGGACTATACATTTCAATGCTACATCTACAGGAGAAACATTGGTAGATATCTATGACTCCAATGGAGATGGTGATATACAGGGAGATGAAGCAAGAAAGGCTATAGTAGATTATCTATTCGAAGACAAGCTATCAGGAACACAAATAAAACAAATACTTAGAGAATATCTATTCAAATAAACTCCCGTAACTCTTTATCTCTATATAGAAAGAAATAGTATATTTATTTTTCCTTTATAGGTTTTTAGACTAAAATATAGGGATGATATCTCAAAATAGGTAGCCTATTTTTTGGTTTGTGTTTCTTTTTATTTTTTTTGTCTGTAATATTTGTTTTTTGCATATTTTTTTGTTTTTGTCTTTTGGTGGTTTTTTTAGTTGTGTATTTTGTATTGCTTTGTATATATGAATTGGAGTTGGATTATAGCTGTCTTTGTTGGTGTGTTGCAGGGAGTATTGGAGTGGTTACCTATTTCTAGTGAAGGAAATATCTCACTTTTTCTTTCACTTTTTGGTTTCACTCCCCTAGATGCAGTTCATTTGTCTTTGTTTTTACATCTGGGTACAGGGCTTGCAGCACTAATCTACTATAAAAGAGAAATATATACAATATTACTCTCTATTAAAGATCTAGATATGTCGAACTTTTTTAGTGGTGATACTGCGGATTTTAGTTTTTTGTTTGTAGCTGTAATAGTGTCTGGTTTTGTAGGGATATCTGTCTATGTTTTTTTAGAAAAGATTATCTCCGGTATAGCTACGGGAGCCTTCATCTTTATTATTGGATTACTATTAGTTTTTACAGGATTTTTACAGCGGATATCTATTTCTGGATATGGAAATAGAGAGATTCCAGGGTTTTTAGATGCAATACTTGTGGGTATAGGTCAGGGTCTTGCGTTACTTCCTGGTGTTTCTCGTAGTGGAACCACAGTAAGTATATTTTTAATTAGAGGATACAAAGAAGAGACTGCATTTGTTTTGTCTTTTATACTTGCAGTCCCAGCATCTTTTGCTGCGAGTTTACTAGCAATACTTGAAGGAAACCTATCTCTAAGCATACTTCTTGGTTTTCTTGCTTTATCTTCAAGTGCAATAGTTGGATATGCTACAATAGAACTATTAATGGAGTTGGTAGAACGTGTCTCTTTTTGGAAGATATGTATAATATTTGGTGTTTTGACTGTAGCTGGATCCTACCTAACAATATAAAAAATTAGATAGACATATTTAGGGTTTTTTCATTTTTTTATATTATATTATTCAATAGGTTTACATTATCCAATTTGTTTTTTGTTTTTAGACCTGTTATCTCAACTATATGTATTTGTTTTTTGTTTAGTGGTTTTGTAGGTGGTTTTGTATTTGGTTTTTTATTTGTTTTTTGTTGAATTGATATATTTTTATTTGACATTTTGGGCAACTCCAATTATATAGTTCATCAATCAATTGTGTTCCATCTTTTTTTATATCTGTGTCTTTGATTGTCATTTTTGGAGATATGAGATAGTACTGGGCTACTTAAATATTTTTTGTAGACAATACAAAACTAAGTATATCCAAGTGACATCGTCCCTGTTATGGATGACAGGGCTTCCAGTAGGGTCACGGACCCTACATACTCAGAATCTAATAGATTGGTTAATATTTTTTTAGCTATATTTCTCTTGGTTTTTTCTGTTTTGTCTATAGAATAGATGAGTATGTTTGTGTCTATGAGTTTCCTATCTTTATCTTTGTTTCCGTTATTGTTTTTGTTATCGTTCATGTAGTTGTTTTCTTTGTGTGTATTGGATTTTTCCTAGGTTGTATCCTTTTTCTATTTTTTTGTTTAAGGTCTTTTTTTGTTTTTTTATTTTTTTGTTTTTTTAACCACTCCTCTAATGCTTTGGTTATAGTATCTCCCATTGCTCCCTTTTTATCTGGTATTTCTTCCCTAAGTTTTTTTCTGTCTCATCATCTATACTTATTGTTATAATACCCATAGATCTATATCTATTTAAGAACTATATATATTTAAATAATATAAATAACTAAATATATATTTTGTCTTTAGAGACATTTTGAATTGCGAAAAATATTTAGAGAGTCTGAATATTGTATTTGTTTGTTTAGGATGTCCTTACTATCTTTCTTACTGGTGCTGTAGCTAAAAAAACAAAACAGTCCACGAAAAACCCAGAAGACTTTAAATTATCTAAATTCGAGGGCAAGACGCCTCCCTCATGGAGTGAGTAAAGCGAGCGGGTAGGGGAGGGGGATACGCTCGAAAATCCAATATTAATAAAATAGGCTAACATATAGGTTAAATAGCTTGGAAAGCCAAAGGTAAGCCCAATTCTCGGAACTATTCAGGTCTGAGGAGGGCGTAGAACGTGCTGGGGGCGGCCCCACAGCGAATAAGCCTCTCCAACTTGGAACACAGTCGGAGTCTGAAGGAAACTTCGCTGGAACACCCCCCCTCAACGAAGCCGCTTGCGACTGAGTAGGCAGGAGTGGTTTACTTTGTTATTTCTATTTCTGTGTTGTTTATTTCTGTTATGTTTCCTGAAATTGAAGCATGTTTCGGGATACTATAACCCTCTTGGTTGGGTTTTGATATCTTGTCACATTTATTTATTTTCTCTCCAGTTTCTACTATAGGAATACTCTTGTAGACTATTCCCTCATAGTTTGGATTTGTAATCAAAGGTATACGTACAAAACTTGGCTTTATAGATGAAGGAGAGTTTTTTTGTTTGTCTTTCCAGCTATACTGATCTGTTATATCTATGTGGTTTCCTTTTTTGTTTTGTTTTACAGTTTCTTTGTCGAACAACAGTATA
>JAHENH010000134.1 GCA_018609935.1 Halobacteriales archaeon
ATATATTTCTTAAAACTATTATCAAGCAACCAATATAAGATTTACCAACATAAGACTTCTAATTTTTAATTTTTTCAAAAATCTATTAGATAAAAAAACCAACCTTCCCTCTATGTTTTGACGTACAACGATCTCAAATATATTAGATCTTATCTACTCCATGTATTTTTAATATAATATGCGCGCATATATAGGGAAACCTATTTTTCTATGTTTCAAAGATCTATATGGATCCTATCATCATTTGATTTTTCTTCGAGATAGAGTTTCTTTTTTTCTGGATTTTGATGCAATCTCTGTAATGTAGTTCTATTAATATCTGAATCATTACTCACACTATTATAGCTTTCCCCATCCTCAATCCTTTCTAGAGCTGACTGTACTGTTAGAAATTCTTCTAGATCTGGGACTAGTTTTCCGTTTTTGTTTGTTTTGAATCCTTTTGGCGGCCGCCCCACCCATTTATCCTGTCTCTGTGCTTGTTTCAACCCAGACTTTATACGTCTAATTGTCTGTTTGCGTTCTTCTTCATACCACAAAGATAGAAACTTAGCAAAAAACTGACTCATAGGATCACTTGGAGAAATACTATCTATCATATCATCGATTAAATAAATCGGTAACAAGAAAGAGAAGAACATCTTGATTTTATGATTAAACTTTCTAAGGGTCATACGCTTCGAAATTATTTCGATGTTAAAGAGTTTGAACTAGATAGATTTGTATACTGGTTAAAAGGCCAAGATTATAATCTGTTGGAGAAAATCAGAGGGAAAGGTATTACGCATATGTTTGGAGATTGGACAATTAAAAAAGACGGTGAAGACGCTATAAAAAATAATATAATTGATAATAAGATAATAGATGAACTAAATAAAATATTTGAAAGTAAAAGAGGATTTGATATATTCAAGAAAAAGGAATTTATTGATATCTTTCAAAACTCAGAATGGGAAAAAGAACTTTCTAGTGAAATAGATCAAATATGAAAGAACTGGGATAACAAATTTAATAATAATAAAAGACGTAAGAGATATGCTCTTTATTATCATTTCTATAATGAGGTATTTCTACCTTTAGCAATAAAACTAGCTAAAAATAATCATTATTTTCCCTTTGATATATTTGATTTTAATGAGTTTGTACAGGAAGGAAATAAAAAAATTGAAGGTTTCTTACAGTTTTTTCCATCTCCCTACACTTATACCCTTACTTACTACTATAAGAGACCTACAAAAATCAATAGGTACAAGATCAAATGATGTCTTTGATATATTTTCTCTGGCAGTAGCTATACCATATTGTGATATAGTAGTTACAGAAAATTTTTGGTCAAATGAAGCTACAAGAGAAAATCTAGGTGATGAATATAACACAAAAATCCTTAAGAATATTAACCATATTATAGAACTTATTAATAATTAAGATAAAAATATCTCAACTATATATTTTAATGTACATCAAATTTGAATTATGTAATATGTCCAATAAATTCTGGGCTAGTTTGTATTTGAATTTAATTCTCTATAAAGTATATATCCAAGACTAAATGGTGCTACTGTAGTTACTAGAAGGACGCCAATGAGTGATATAAGCCAGAATACTCCTATAGACATCTATAGTTACCTTTAACTTTTAGATAACAGGTATTTTTTATGCGGTAACTTTTTGTTTTCCGTCACTGTTTTTAGGTTCTACTTTCCAAGTAGTGCCTTTTGTATAACTCCATTTTTCAATCTCAAGGTCTTTCACTTTGCTTTGTAGTTCTAGTATGTTGAGTCCTATTTCTTTTGAGGACATATCCAGTTCTTCTTTCATATATTTACTCTTAAAAAACTTTTTTCCACTACCTGCCTTATCCCTAAGATATCTATATATCTGTTTTTGTTTTTCATTCATAGTTATATTGGTGTTATATTACTAATTAAAACCCAATTATAGTTGAAGAAAATTCGTTTTGTTTTCAAAAATTTTTGTTAGTTTTTGTTTTTTCATAGGTTGCTTAGAAAGTTTAAAAAAGTTTAAACAACAAATAAATTTTTTCTTTCAAAAAATATCTAAATAAATTTTATGCAAATTACTAACAAATATATATTGGTTAAAACCCACCAATAGAATTTTAAGATAGCTAAAATAACAAATCCATCAAACCCCTAGGGGCCAAAAACACAATCATATAACACACCAAAAAATATTTATTAACAATTAAAAGAAAAATCCGATAAAAAAATAGAAACTAAATATTAGAACCCCTGTAGATCTAACCTAGTCCGTAGTCCTCCTTTTTGTCTCAATGCAATTCCTTCCTTTACACGTTGTTGTGTTATGTCAACCTCAAGCTCAGCAAAAACACCCAACAACTTAAATAGGACTTTTTGGTATGGCCCCTCTTCATCTGTCTTTATTATTAGTCCTTCATTTATTATGTGTAGCTCACAACTATTCTGTTTTAATTTTTCAGCAGTCCTATCAAGATCACGAATAGAACGTGCAAGCCTAGAAACAGACTTTACTATTACAACATCTATATCTTCCTGTTTTACTTTATCCATTAACTTCTGATAATCACTTCTTTCTGTGGTTTCTGTACCAGATGCCTTATCCTTATAGAGCTCTGGAGTATACCCATCAAAGGTTTTCTCCTATATGTATATATTGCTGGATCCAACTACACACCAAATACAGAGTGTAAAGATGTTGATATACACCCCTCGTCCTAAATGAAAAACGTAGAAGACCTAGAAAATGGTTACTAAGTTTTGTTCTTAACAAATTTAACTAAATATGTATAGGTATTTAAAAGAGTCAATTTGAAGAAGCAACTATACATCTTTTTTTTATTCCATTTGAAAAAATAGATGAAAACCATGATATATTAGATGATGATCAATCTTATGATGAACTACCTAACTCTATAAAAATATCTGATGGACCTGGTAGTGACTGGAAAAATAAAACTATCTTTCTACATCCTGGAGAAAAACAGAGAATAAGCCTCCTAGATCTATTTAGCTTAGTATTAAAAAAAGATATGAAGAATATCGTGAGGATTGGTATTTTTGGGCTAGAATGGATATAACGTTGGAATCATCCATACAAGAAAATATTGAATATAATTTTACTTGGTTATATTCAGTACAAATAAGCCGAAATGTCTTTAATCCCCACTCTTTCTCTGAAGCCAAAAAAAAGAATGAAAAAATAAACTATATAGAAAAATAGGTTAACCTATTTGTCACTGTATTTATCTATTTTAGTTTTATTTATATCCTAGATATTTTACTGCTTGTTTTGTTATTTTTTGTACTTTTTGTTGTTTTAGTTTTCCTTCTTTTTTGTCTATGTCTGTGTGTTTGAATATTGTGATGGCCCCATGGATGTACATAGCCTTTGTCGTGGTAGACCGCCAGATACGAAGTCGTTTTTAGATAGAGGTATAGCTATTTTTCTTTTTGTTGTTATTATGGTATATAGTGCTTCTTCATTGCTGAATGGGTGTGTGTCATCGCTTAGACATAGATAAGGACGGCTTCTATCTCCGAAGATGTCTGGTCCTTTAACTACATCTTCTCTGGTATACATCTATTTTATGTATTGTCCTAGGTCGTCTGCAAGTATACGTGCAAGTGTTTGTTGTTCTCTTAGTGTTTTGTGTACTTCTTCGAGGTCTGCTCCTGAGGATAGTATAACTGATTTTACCCACCTACCTGCTTGTTCTCTTGCTTTATTTTCTGAGGGTCCTTGTTTCATCCTAGATCTTTTGTATTGTACACCTCCTTTTACAGCACTTAAAGCATATTTTAATGCTGACTCCTCTGTATCTATTTCTATAGACATTAGTGATAAATACTATATATAGATTATTTATCCCCCATGGGGGGGATATGTCCCCCTCCTACCCTCCTATGGTGTTTATTACGGTTTAGTACGTTTTATTATATATGCCTATAGGTATAGACGAACTAGAGGATCAACCAAGTTAAATATTGGATATAAAGGAGGGAAGCCAGCCATATAGGATACTAGAGTTTTTATTGGAAAATAGTGATAAAGCATACACACAGACTGAGATTGCAGAAAATACAGGTATAAATAGAAATAGTGTAGGAGCCACACTTTCCCGCCTAGAAAAACGAGGGCTCATACGACATAAAGGCCGTTATTGGGCTATAGCAAAAGACGATAGACTTGCTTCCTATGCAGCACAAACACAGGCTAGTTCCTCATCAACCAACGACGACTACTATGACTAAAAACACACTTTCAATAATACACAACCAAAAATATATATAATATATCTGTATAGAAATATAGTTTTTGACCATTCCATTGGTTTCAGATAGATTTTAACCTAAAAATACATAAAGACCTGTTGAGAAACAGGTGATAGATACACATTTCCCTTTATAGACCTTCTATATGGGTTTTAGGCTACTAGAGCCTTCTAGAAGCTCCGAGATTTGATTTTCTCATATATCTATTCTATTTCATAGATAGTATCTGTGTATTTTATGGTTATTTCAATTTAATAGAGATTATTGGTTTTTTATATCAATTATAAAAAAATATATTGATATTTTTGTTATAATATTTTTATAACTGTTATACATCGAACTTTTTTCCCAAAAATTTTTTAAAGAATAAAGAACAAATCTATATATGATTAAAAGTATAAATAGAGATAGTAAGAAAATAGAGGTTATAGAAAGCCCTAATACTAGAAATTTACATTTACCTGATTGTAGATATGCTAATAACGTAGTTAGCAGATCTTATAAAAATAGTCCAAGAATCACTATTTCTATTGAAGAGTTAAAAACAAGAAAAAAATGTAGATATTGCCTAGGTAAAATCTTTTAAATCTAAAAAAGGTACTTGGCCAATATTTTCAAAAACGATATACTCAGTACGTCCACTTAGACTTGCAGGGTCTTTCTGTGAAGTAGAATATTCTTCTATTTCTTGCTAGATAATTAGCTGAGGTCTAAGGACAAATTCAACCTGTTACCGCATAATTTCAGTTTGTCTACGGCTTTGAACAACCGAGATAAATGTTGCAAAAGCAAGAAGAAGTGTCCCTATTGCTACACCAACTTGAACACGGAAAGTCATATTTTGTATGTTTATTTTTTGATTTGTGTGATAATTTCTTTTCTTTGTTACTTTTGAAAAAGAAAATTCTAACTACTGACTTTTATTCTTGTCTTAACTGTTGTGTTAGTTATTAGTATGTATAAATGGATTTGTTTTAGGAAAATACTGAAAAATAGTTTTATTCTTTTTTAATAAGATATAAAATATGATCTATTTCAGGTATTATTATTTTTTCTGTACCTAATTTAGCTGCATTTTTACTTCCTGGCAAGACAAATACTACAGTATTTTCTATTATTCCAGCTGTAGCACGAGTTAAAATAGCTGATGTCCCTACTTCTTTTAAACTAAGTGTTCTGAAATACTCTCCAAAACCTGGTATTTCTTTATCAAATAACGGATTTATAGCTTCTATTGATACATCATCAGAAGTTAGTCCGGTTCCACCAGTAGTTATTATAGTATCTATGTTTAATTTTAAAAGTTCTAGTATTTTCTTAGATATCTCTTTTTTATCATCATCTACTATTGAGTAATCAGATATAGAATATTCATTGTCCTTTATAGTTTCTTTTATTAAATTACCACTTTCGTCTTCTTTTTCATCTCTACTAGATGATATAGTAAGAACAGCAAATTCATAATCTATGTCATGTTTTTTATGATGAGTATGGGGATGTTCTTTTTTATCTTCTTTTTTTCTAGTCATAATATATATAAAAACTAAAATTTGTAAATCTTTTGTGTTAAAATTTTTTATTTTATTATATATTTTCTTTTTATTTTACATTTTTAAAAAATATATTGTAATTATCTGGATTTATATTATCCAAGAATATCTTAATCATATTAGATAGTTTGTAATAGATTATTTAATTACATCGATATAATTAAATTTCTATATATTTTTTATTACATATGAAGATTATTGGAATAGTCAAAAATAAGAAAAAACTAGTTAATAATATTAAGACTAGATTAAATGGAGAAATTGCAACTATAAACTTAGATATAAACTCTAAAAGTCCTACTAAAAACAAATATAATGTTAATGTTTATGAAAATAAAAATATATTTGTAACTAAGACAAAAAATCAAAATTTAAATCAAAGACTCAAGGAAATTTTAAATACATTAGCTAAAGAAAGATATGATTATACAATAATAAAAAATTTTGAAAAATTAGAAAATATAAATATTCCATGTTGTGTAATAGGTGAAAACAAAAACTACGAACCTGAAAGAGAAAATATAATATATATTAATAGAAATAATTTCGAAATAATGGAAAAAAAACTTAAAGAAATTCAGAAATATGAAACTATTGATTCTTTAGTTGAAAAAATAAAAAAACACCCCGATTCATCTAAAGCAGGAGCTATAGCTACGTTTACTGGACGAGTTAGAGCTGAAAATAAACAAGAAAAACGTACTACACATCTAAAATTTGAAAAATATGATAGAGTTGCTAACAAACGTTTTAATAAAATACGTAGAGAAATTAAAAAACGTGAAGGTGTATATGAAATTCTTACTTATCATAAGACAGGTGTAGTGAATAGTGAAGAAGATGTAGTACATGTAGTAGTACTTGCAGGACATCGTAGGGAGGCCTTTAAAGCTGTAGAAGATGGTATAAATCGTATCAAAGAAGAAATACCTTTATTTAAAAAGGAATTTACTGAGAAAGGTAAATTCTGGGTACATAATAACTAATTTTATTTATATATTTAGTTTACAAAAATAATTTTTTATATATTTATAGGAAATAAGGTTATTTAAAAAGATTTGAAGTTTGCATAGTAAAATTACATCAAAGGATTTAAAAAATAATAAAAATATTTTCTTATTTTATATTAAAAAATAATTTTAAATATTCAATTTTTTAATTATATATTTTTCATTAAATTTGATGATTAATAAATTTATTATTAGATATTATTTAATATTTAATATTTTATAAAATACCATTATATTTAGGATATGGTCGGAAAACTTATTAACTAATAAAAATTAATTTTTTTTATGTCCCAGAACAAAACATTGGATGATTTTAAAAATTTTTCACAATTAAAACAAAAAACAAAAATTGATTGATATAAAAAATATGGAAGAATTCAAATAAAATGGAAAGATTAGTAGACAACTATAAAAGAGAAATAACAGATATACGTATTTCACTTACTGACAGATGTAACTTAAACTGTTTCTATTGCCATAACGAAGGTCTTGGGGAAACAAGGGATCCCAGAGGCCCTCGAGACAATGAAATGTCTACTAAAAAAGTTTTACAAATAGCTAGAATTGCTCATGAATTAGGAATTAGAAACTATAAATTTACAGGAGGGGAACCTCTACTTAGAAAAGATCTAGAAAAAATAATACAAGAAGTCTCTAAACTTCAAGATGTTGAAGTAAGTTTAACAACAAATGGTACTTTTCTAAAAGAAAGAGCTTTTACCCTCAAATCTAATGGTCTAAAAAGAGTTAATATTTCAATGGATACTAATGATCCAGACGAGTTTAGAGAAATAACTCAGGGAGGTATAAATAGAGTATATGAAGGTATAGATGCTGCTTTAGAGGCTGATCTAACTCCAGTTAAACTTAACATGGTTATGGCAAAAACTATACGTCCTTATTTAGAGGATATGATAAAACATGTTTGTAGTAATGAAGGTATGCATCTTCAAATTATAGAGTATATGCCAGAATTAGTTGGAGGGGAAGAATATTATGTGGATATAGACCAGATTAAGAGAAAACTTAAAAAGAAAGCTGATAATATAAAAACTCGTAGAATACATAATAGAAATAAATATATAATAGATGGTAGTGTAGTTGAGGTTGTAGATCCAGTTGAAAATCCTGAGTTTTGTGCTAACTGTAACCGTTTAAGAGTAACTCATGATGGGAAGTTAAAGGGATGTCTGAATAGAAATAATGGTCTGATACCATTGGATAGTGATAAAGATAAAAATATACGTGAAAAGTTCTATGAAGTTGTGGAAAACCGTGTCCCGTACTATGGTGAATATATGATAAAAAATGAGAAAGGGGAATGGATGAAAAATCCGGAATATAAAGAAAAGAAAAAAGAAAATTCAAAAAAATTACCAGTTATTACATGAATAAAGATATTCAAAAAACTGATAAAAAATCTGTTGAAATAAAAGTTACAGGAGATGTAGAAAGAACTTTATTTTTGAATTTAGAAAAACTTCAGAAATTACCTAAAAAAAAATTAAATGTACATTTAAATGCAAGACTGGAAGAAAAGAAAAAGCAGAATGGAAAGGAGTTTCAATTGAAAATTTAATAGAAAAAGGAAATCCATCTGATTTTATAACCCATTTATTAATAGAAGGAAACGACGAACATAAAGTTTGCATAGATATAGAAAATGCTATTAAAGGTATAATATCTTTAAAAAAAGATGAAAAATCTTTATCTCCTAACAAGATTAGATTTGTATCACCTGACGTTAAAGCTATAAAATGGGTTAAAAAAATACAGTATTTAGAATTAAAAAAACTAGATTCTAAAAAAGATCCAAGTGAGCTAGAGAATTTTAAGATATAATGAACGAGAAAAAAGTTACTCCAATAATTCTTGCTGGAGGTAAAAGTCATAGATTTGGTGAAAAAAACAAAGCTTTGGCAACCATTAATGGTAAAACATTCATAGAAAATATAGTACAAACAGTAAAAAAAGCCACTAA
>JAHENH010000135.1 GCA_018609935.1 Halobacteriales archaeon
GTATAAAAAGTGATTTTTAATTTGTGTTCGTAGTGTTCTTAAGATATAAGTTTACGTTTGGGACGAGGGGTGTGTGTATAAAAAGTGATTTTTAATTTGTGTTCGTAGTGTTCTTAAGATATAAGTTTACGTTTGGGACGAGGGGTGTGTGTATAAAAAATTAAAAAGAAAATATTAGATTAGATTTTTTTACCAGGCTAAAATTCTTATTTATTGTTCTCTTATTATTGTTTTTTATTTTATTAGATTCATTTTTATATAATATTGTTTATTTAGGTTTTTATACGGGATATTTATATTTATTAAAGGATAGTTTTTTAAATAACTAAAAATAAATTAAGTAACAAGAAATAGAAAAACATTTAAAAAAATAAAAAATGGCATCTTCAATTGTAAGTAGAGTGTTAGAAGGAATTTTCGGTTTTGGAAAAAAAGTTGAGCTTGTAATAAACTTTGATGAACAACAAAATCTAAACACTAAAAAATTTAGAAATACTGGATGGCACCAAAAACTCGCGTCACTTAATATAGTAAATAATGGAAAAGATACAGCAGAAAAATGTAAAGTAGAAATAACTGTATTAGATCGACCAGGAAATCCTGACCATCTTCAAGATGAGTACGATCTTAGCTGGGGATCCACTTATTCTAAATCTATAGAATCTGGTTCAACTGATATACAAGGAAACGAAAATAAAAAATTAAATGTTTTATTTACACATGAAGGAAAAGAAGGCGGTTGGATTGCAACTTCTGAAGCTTTATCAAACGTAGATGAAGAAAATGCATCTTATTTACCACCAGGAAAGTATGAATTTGAATTAAAGTTAAATTCAAAAAATACAGATGACCAAACTAAAAAAATAATTGCTTCAATACCAGAAAACTGGAGACAACTAGATGTAGAAATAACAGATACAGAATAAAATTTTAGTTTAAGATATATAAAATTCTAAATAACTATTTTATAACTAATAAAAAATACAAAAAACATATCACTTATATCTTCTATATCACTTATATCTTCTATATCACAGATAATATTTATATATATTATTTCAGTTATTAATTATATATTTTAGAATATAGTAGGGATTTACGGAGAGATTTTAATAATTTATTATTTTAAAAAATACTATTTTTTTATAATGGAAATAGTGTATAATTTTATTGATAAAATAAAAATAAACAGATTAACTATGATCGGTGGTGTATTCGCGTATACAGTATCACTATTACATTTATTCCATCCTACACATGGATTCACTAAATTAATACAGATACTATTGTTGAATTCTGCTTTAATATTATCAGATCAAAGGCCATTAGGTTTTGTAATATTTAGTTTAGGGATTATTCTTGGTGTTAAGTTAGAATTATTGGGATATTCGAAAAAAATATATCTTTCAGGTATGATATTAATGTTATTATTAATTATGGGTTATTTTTCTTGGAATTTAACTGGTCATGGTGGATTTTTACCTAATAGAAAACCATTATATCATGGCTTAGGAGCATTGGAGTCTATTATAGATCATATTACTACTGATTTATGGGCTGCTCATCTAAAGCTACAGAAATTATTTTATTTATAATTTTAGGGATACTTTATTTAGATTTAGAAAAAAATAATTGAATGTAATGAATCTTTTAGTATAGAGAAAAAAATAGTTGGTTTTTGTTTGCCTATTCTATGTTTTTTATTCTTTTATTGTTATTTTTAATTATAGTTTTTAGTTATTAATTTTTAGTTTATTGCTTCTGCTTGTTCTTGGTAGCGGTTTCTTATAGTTACTTCTGATACTCCAGCTGTTTGTGAGATTTCCTTTTGTGTGCGTTTTTCGTTGCATTGGATACTTGCTAGGTATACGGCGGCTGCTGCGTATCCTTTTGGTGATTTTCCGCTTAGGAGGCCTTTTTCTGCGGTTTTTTGTATTATTTCTGTTGCTTTTTGTTGTACTTCTTCACTTAGGTTTAGTTCGCTTGCGTATCTTGGTATGTATTCGCTTGGGTCTACTGGTGCGATTTTTAGTCCTAGTTCTCTTTCTATGTATCTGTATGTTCTTGCGAGTTCTCTTTTTTCTATTCTTGATGTTTCTGCGACTTCGTCCATAGATACTGGTATTTTGTCTTGTTTACATGCTGCGTAGAGTGAGCTTGAGGCTACTCCTTCTATGCTTCTGCCGGGTAGTAGTTCTTTGTCTAGTGCTTTTCTATAGATCATGCTTGCTACTTCTTTTGTGCTTTCTGGTATGTCTAGACTACTTGCCATTCTGTTTATTTCTCCTAGGGCGAATTGTAGGTTTCTTTCTTTTGAGTCTTTTGTACGGATTCTGTTTTGCCATTTTCTAAGTCTCTTCATTAGTTGTTTTTGGTTTGTTGATAGTGATCGGCCGAATGCGTCTTTGTTTTTGTAGTCGATGTGGGTTGTTAGTCCTTTGTCATGTATTGTTTTTGTCATTGGGGCTCCAATTCGAGATTTTTCTTGTGTTTCTTTTGTGCTAAATCCTCTCCAGTCTGGTCCTGGGTCTATCTGTTCTTGTTCTACGACTAGTCCACAGTCATCACAGACCAGTTCTGCTCTTGGTTCATTTTGTAGTAGGTTTTCGGATCCACATTCAGGACAACTTAATTCTTCTTTTTTGTTTTCTTCTTTTTCTTTTTCTTTTTCTTTTTGTTTTTGTTGTATTATATTTGAGTTTTCCATTATGTTTAATGTTATAGAACTGAAAGTATTTAAGGCTTTGGTTACATTTTCTAATTATTGTTTTTTAAAAAAACAAAAAAAAATCCAATACTAACCAAATTATAAATCAATAAAAAAATAAAATTAAAAAAGTTAAACAATAAAATAATAAAAACTAAAAAAATAAAAAATTATTTACTAATTGTAAACTAAACCTAAACAAATAAAAAACAACGACAGTTTAGATATGACTTTATTTTTAACTTGAAATATTATGTATAGCCAAATTATATACTGTATTATTTCCCGTCTGTTTTGCCTCAATAAACGCTGACACCTCAACTAACTTTGTTTTATAATCAACACCATCAATTGTACGAGTCGAATTATTTGGTTTTTCCCAATCATATCTATCATAAATTCTAGATATATTTATAGTAGTCTTCAACTTCTCACCTTCTTGAGCAGGAATAAATAAATAAACATCTTTCTGACTATTATTTTTATATCTAATTTGTCTATTTAAAATATCTGAAAACAAGATATATATATTACGTCGATTATCTGATATAGAAATACCTGAAATAACGTTAAATTGATCAGATATATTATTTATAACAGTATAGGGTGTAGCTTTTATTGTTAACTTTTCGGGGAATCCAATAGTTTGAGAAACAATATATTTATGTTCCTCACCTTTAAAACCCCCTATATATAAAAAAGCCGTATTATTTTTATATGAAACATTTGGGACACCTCTATTAGAAGATACCACCCATCTATACGGTTCAAAATAATCTTTATTAGGATCAGTATGCCAACCGATAAAGTTAGGATTAAGTATTTCTGGAGGACTTATCGGATTAAAACTTTTAGGAGCTAACTTTTTTTGTTTTTCTTTACCAGACGGATTAACAGATATTATAGCTGTAGAATTATACGGAATAGCTGCTTGAGGAACAGGTGCATTTATTGTATATATAGCTGTCTGTTGTGGTTTTAGTTTTTTTGGACCAGAAATAATATCCCAATAAAACCTAGTTTGTAGTTGACTATGTACTATATTAAACTTCAAATTATAGATTTTATCACCATTGTTGGTCACTTCGATTTTTAATTCAGAAACTCTATGAATATCATTTGGGTCGTTATACTCGATTATTTCGGTATCTATGTTTAGTTTCGCTTGGTTATGTAATATTATTCCAGATATACTAGTAGTTATGAAAAATATTATTATAATAGTAAAAATTATTTTATTTTTAGTTTTAGACGCAAGTTTATTTGGTTTAATCATTAAATTTCTGGATTGTATTACTTTCTAGTTTATATCTTAATAGAATAGAATAATATGCTATTGGTATAAAAAATATAAAATAATTTTGAAGTGATCTATAATTTACCCAAAGTATAAGAGCTGGCATAATCCAAGCTGTCCATTTTAACCTATCAAAATACAATATATAAATCATCAATAAAATACTAAGTATTCCTAACAAAATCATTGTGAAAAATATTTTAGGAAGTGGAAAAACACCGCTTACACTTAATAACGTAAGACCAGATCCTTGCTTAACTAAGGAAAAACCACTAAAAACAGGTGTAAATACACTTTCCATCCAAGCAGCGGGATTCCAAATTATGAAAGGAATATTAGGAATAAAAAAACCAAGAACCACTCCAACAACACATTTTTTAATTTTAGACTTAAAGCTATAATATGAATCACTTTCTAAATATAACCAAACCAATAAAAATGGAGCTATAAACCAAGGAGTTTGTTTTACAGCAAATGCTAAACCTAGAAATAATGAAGATTCTATATATTTATCAGTAACCCAAAAACGCATAGCTATAAGTAAAGGTAATACCCACAAAATGTCAAATACACCTCCATATGTGAATAAAGTTAGGTTAGGATCTGCAAAAATAATTAATATAGGAACAAGAGAAAATATCCCTGGGGATTCATATACTAAAAATATAAGTACCATAAATAATACAGCTATAGGTGTAAGGTTGAGGTTTGGTATACCTAGTAAAACTTGGGGTAGGAAAAAAAGGAATGATAGAGACGGGTAAGAAAGTGATGTAACTATTTCTCCATTTATTCTATATGTAACAAATCTTCTATCTATTGGGTATACATCGAAAGCAGAAAGCATAGAATGACTATAAGGATTTTTTCCTTGTACTAATAGATCTATCGAATATCTAGTAAATAAGATGCCATCCGTTCCAAAATAATTTCTATTAGCTTCATTAAAGAAGATAATTATCACTATAAAAAATAGTATGATTACTGTTAAACTTGATAGACGTTTTCCCCATTTTTTCATATTAAGTCCGCTAACTCCAGCAAAAACTAATATAAAACCCATTATATATATTGAAAAAACTGCTATTAAATTTAGTGGATTCCCAAGTGTAGTTATTACTATTCTCATTGTATATCCAATCATAAAAAGAATAGCTCCAGAAACTATAGCTATACCACTTCCAATACCTTCGATTATCTCTCCATTATATTTCATTTTACACGAAATGCAAATTTTTCACTTCCGATAAAATTCCAAATTGTACTACCGCCTATAGCTGATAGATTAGCTAAAAGAATCGGAAACTGTAAGATTTCTATTACTGATGATAAGACAAGTATATAAATTAAAAATCCTGTTCCTGATATAATATTATATTTTATGAATTGTTGGATAAGTGGTCCATTAGATCTATTAAATGTAACAAACCAGTTTCCAATAAAATTAGATGTTACTGCGAAAAAGAATGCTAAGACCCCGCTATATAGATAAGATAAACCTCCCTGTATTCCTGTAAAAAATATAATCATATTTATCAAAACTCCAATTGCACCTATTCCTGCAAACTCTATCGATTTCGAAATTCTTTTACTATCTAATCCGCTATGGATTGAATTTATTCTAAGTTGTATTATATGTTCAAGATAATTTAGATATTCTTTCCAAGTTAGCTTAGACTTTCCTTTATTTCTCGATTTAAATAGATAAGGTACTTCCTTTATATCATCACAATTTCCTTTTGATAGTATTTCAATTAATATTTTATATCCTATAGGGGATAATTCTATATTTTCTATAACTTCTTTTTTTAATGCGAAAACCCCACTCATAGGATCTGATAGATTTCTTGTATTAGGAACTAGGATCCTAGCTAATCTGTCTGCACCAAAGCTTACTATTTTACGTTTTATACTCCAGTTTTCTATTCCACCTTTTTTTAGATATCTACTACCTATGGCTATGTCAACATCTTCTTTTTTTATTGTTTCTATTAGATTTACAAGTACTTCTGGTGGGTGTTGTAGATCTGAATCGCATACAGTTATAATCTTCCCTCTTGATTCTTTGAATCCTCGTGCTATCGCTGTTCCAAGCCCTTTTTTATCTAATCTTTGTATAACTCTAATCTGTTCATTATCTTTGTAGTTCTTTTTTACTATACTTGCAGTACCATCTGGACTATCATCGTCTATAATTATTATTTCAAGAGAAGCTCTATATTCTTTTAGTGATGTAATACATTCTTCTATTACTTGAACAATATTTTGTTTTTCATTATATGTTGGAAGTATAACTGAAATGGTGGGAGTTGATTTTTGCAGATTCTTTTCGTTTGTTTTACTTTGTAAAGTCATTATCCGATTTTTATGTTTTATTGTTTTTTATCGTAGTTGTTGTCATTTATAGCATATTATAGATGAAATTATTTTTAAGTTCAATACTTTATCCTTTGTTTCTAACTTTCTGATGGGTGGACTTATAGTAGTTTGACTAAATGATATATTTACGTCTTTACGCATATATATTTAGAATTTATGAAGGAATTTAAAATAAATTTGGTTTTTATAGAGCTATAAAAAACTTAAATATATATTATATATTTTTGTTTTTTTTAATACTTTCATAGTGTAGAATACTAAAGATTTAGAAATAAATATAGATACAACATTTTTCTGTATATTCTAGAAATATTATAAATAAGAAAAATATATTTTTTATCTTTTTAAAAATTTAATTATATTTTAATATTATTAAACTCATTTTAAAAATATTTATCTATTTATATGTTTTTAAGTTTTTTCTTTATTTTATTAGGAATAGGGATAGGATCCATAGTCTCTTTATCAATAAATACAGTTGTTATTTCTCCCTGAAAAACAATTTTTTCAATTTCACCTTTAAAATCAAAAGTAGCAGACGAATTACCTACTTGAGGAGTTAACTCTACTGTGACTTTGTCACCTATACCTAACGGATTTATATAATCAGCTTCAGCGTGTGCTACCGGATAAATAAACCCTCTGTCATGTGCAGTACTAGGGGGGCATCCTATTTCATCCATTAAGTCTTCTATTCCTTCAACCATACATTCAATAACTTTGGGTGTAAATACAAGACCTGAAAAATCTGTATCCCCAACTCTTACTTTCCATCTATACTGAAATGCCATATAATAGATTATTATAAAAACAACTTAACATTTAATCAATAATTAAATAACAAATACATAAAGATAAATACAAATAAAACTCAGTATTATGAACTACTTGCTATCAATCGGACATTAGAAGAACATTCTTGTTTCATCCCCATAACTTACAAACAGACAATTCTACATATAGAGGTAATCTAGTCCCCACAACCGTAACTTCGGGTTGTCCCAAACCTATACGACAAAATAGTAACAAGAATTTATAAAACTCACAGTAAAATAGAATAAATTTAGGATTGAAACCTCTGAGAATGTATAGAATATCCTTATATATTAAGATTATGTAGGCTAAAGTTTCGTTTTAATCTAGTAATTATCTTATTTTTGGTACTTGTTTATATTATAATAGTTCTAAATCTTGTAGTTCTTTGATTACTTTTTCTGCTCCCTTTCTTATTTGGGTTTCTTCGCTTGCTCCTGTAATAATCGTCTTCCCACTTGAGAATAATAATAATGCTACTGGTGGATTATCTAGTCTATATATTAGACCTGGGAATTCTTCTGGTTCATATTCTACTTTTTCGAGCCCTATACCTACTGCTAGGGCATTGAGGTTTAGACTGCTTCCTAGGTCTGTGCTTGCTACTATATTTTCTACTTTTATTTCTGGTTTTTCATCTATTTTTATCCCTATTTCTTTAAGTTTTTCTATGAATGAATTTATTGCCTTATCTATGTCTTCTATGTTTCTAGCTCCGGTACATACCAGTTTTTTAGATTCAAAAAAGAGTATTGAAAGATCTGGATTTTCTATTCTATATATTAGTCCGGGAAAGTCATCTGAGTCATATCTTGCTTCAGGTAGCTTAGACGACATTTCACCTAGATCCAACTCATTTTCAGTTTTTATTACTGTTGAAGCCACAATATTTTCTACTGTTATATCTAGTTCCATTTTAATATAATTTATATAAAAGAACTTTAAAACACCTTTTATATGAACCGAAAAATTTCTAAAAAAGATAGATTTAATACTATAGAAAATTTTGTTTTTAATTATTTTACTGTAATAAAAACAAAAAAATATATATTAAATAAAAAAATATATAGAAAAGCATAAAAATATATATATTATTCACTGGAGAACTAATTATAACTAAAATAAATCTCTATAAAACAAAAAAATAAAAACTATATATAAAACTAAAATCAAAAACTCCACCTCCAAAACAACTAAAAATAAAAAACAAAATTAATAGGATAATCCAATCTGGAATATTATTTGAAGTTACTATCAAAATACTCAATTATGGATAGATAACTAATCCATCAGTTTTTCATCAACTAAACTAACCATATCAAAAATCTATAAGTATATATAACTATTTAGAATATGTAAGGATAAAGAAATGGTGGTGATTGATTTTAATATTAAAACTCAAAACTCTGATTTTATAAAGGAGTTTTTAGAACTAGAAAACTCGCTGAATAAGAATTTTGAGAAAAAAATAAAAAAAGGAGTTTCTATAAAATATAATGATCATAGTGAATTGGTTGAACCAGTGCCAGAACTTGAAGACTGGCCTGGGTGTGGAGACGAAATAGATTGTATAGATATAAATTTTTCTCTCAACATTGAGGAACCTGAATTAGTAGACGAGATATCTCAGTGGCTTTATAAAAAATTAGAAAAACAAGAACCTATGCCTTTCTTGGATATTGAAGGTAAAAATACTGCACTATTAGAAAGAGAAATAAAAAGAAACATAAAAAAACATTTATAAAATAAAACTTAAAACCTAATTTAATCAAATAAAAAAGTGAAATAAAAATAATGTTTAGTAAATTCTTAAATGAATATTTATTTTTCTCTATTAAAATACAAATAATATCTATCAAAAGACAACTATTTGCTATAATACGATCTAACTATATAGAACTAAAAAAATAAAATAAATTAAAAAAATTTAATTAATCAGTCTGAATTTTGATAAATTTCTTTTTATATAATAAAAAATAAAAATATTATTTTAGTTTTATAGGTTAATGTTTCATATTAGGGCTATGTAGCTATACAGGTTTTAGTTTCATCTATTCCTTCTATGTCTTGTATTTTCCCAGCTACAATATTTAAGATTTCATTAGTTTCCTCGACTTTAATTTTAACAATAACGTCGTATTTACCAGTGACACTATCAGCTTTTTCAATTTTCTTTATTTTTCTTATCTTTTCTAAGGCAGATTGAACAAACCCTGTCTTCGCTTTTATTAATACATAACTTTTTACCATTGTATTAGTTTAAAATTTATGTGTATTAAAAAGCTATTTTTACGTATTTCTATACATTTTTATATAGGATAAGATTTGGTTCATTTAAAAAATTGAAATATATTATAGTTTCACTTTATTTAATAACAAAAATTATAATAAAGAAATAAATTTCTATAATAATTTAATATATACTATTTATTTTAAACATTGTGGGCTTTATAAGGTAGGTTTAGGTCCACCCCTCGATAAAGGGAAATGAACTAGGTAAAGAATAGTTTATTCTGTTTGTATATATTGTTTTATAGATTTACATTTTGTACAGTATTCATTTATATTTTTTTGAGAACATACTATATACTGTATTGTTCCGCAGTTACTACATCTATATGTTTTTTCATTTATTTGAGTATTATTTAAGGATAGCATATATTAAAATAAAGAATAACTTTTTAAAAATTTTTTTAAGACATTGACACAATCATTTTTTAGTATTTTACGTTAATTACAGGCTAAGTCTCCGTGTTTAAGCGTGGGGGTGTAGTTGTCAGGTGATTGAATTAAACTTTTTTGTTAATGGATAGTTGGGGTTTCAACCTAAAACCTAGGTGTTTGTATGGCTATATAGTGTAGTAGTCGGTGCGGTGGCACAGCCTACCTTAGAAACAAAGAGGGGAATTAATCAAAATGCCACCTATGTAAGATAGGCCCAACGCAAGTCGCAAACCCGTAAGTTGTCTCCGTGGAATCAGCATAAACCGAACCCTCATTGTAAGGAATCTCTGTCCTTTCAAGGCGAAGAGGATGTCAAGAAGTTTTAGTGATAGTTTTTCAAGGCTCTTCAAGGGCTGTTAGGTAGGTTAATCTACAGTTTGATTTAAAAAAATTATTATTTCTTTTATTAATCTACAACAATATAGTTTTATGTATTAGACATTCTATAATTTATTAAGTAAAAAATCTAGGATGTCTATTATTAAAAGTATAAAGAAGATTTTTTCTGGTGAAAAAGAAACTATTGAAATAAATTATACTGAAGCTAGTGATTTTTTTAAGGATAGAAAAAAAGAACAAATAACTTCAACAGAAAATAGAGTAGATAGTTATATATCAAATACTCGGGATATACTTGAAGAAATGGAGGAAGAGTTGGAGAAATTAAGAGAATACAGTGATAAAGAAGATGTTAAAGTTATTGAAAATGTGGTTGAAAGCTTTTATCGTTCACAGAAACGTCTTATTGATAGATTTAATCCGTCAAGTGATATAAAAAAGCATAGGGATGAACTTGAGAAATTTATAGATAATTTTAATGATGTTTCGAATACTGAAGTACAAGTTATGAAAAGAGTTGAGAATAATTCCGATTTTCAGTTTATGTCAATGGAAAAACTAATAAATCATTTTGAGGAGATTGAGAACTTTATAAAAAACGATTATATAATAATTGAAAGATTTGATAAAATAAAAAAGTTAGAGAATGAGGTTAATTCTCTTCATAATGACATAAAAAAAATAGAAAGTAATATAGATATAGTTGATATAGATGAATTTATTTCAGAAATAGATAAAATAGAAGAAGAAATTGAAGAAATAAGAAATAGTGATGAATGGAGAAAAAAGAAGGAACTGAAATCAGCCCTGGAAGAAAAGAAAAGGAAAAATAAAAAAGTTCGAAATGATATTTCTTCTTCGATATCTAAGATGGATAGGGGAATTAGAAAGATTGTATATAAAGCTGAAAATGGTGAGATTAATTTTCAACAAGATATTGATGATCTAAGGAAACTTCAAAGTAACGAATATACAGAAATAAAAGATATTAATTCTCTTTTAGATGAAACTTTAGAAAAAATTGAAAAAGAAGATATATTGGGAGATAGACAATTGGAAAATTTCCGAAAAGCCAAAGAAAAAATTACTAGTCCTAATTCAATTTTAGAAAAACCTGAAAAACTAAATAAAAAAACAGAAGAATTAAAACAAAAACTTGATAAATTTGATATAAATAAGAAACTTGAAAAATTGGAAAAAGAAAAAAATCAAATTAGGGATAAAATAAAAAACAAAAAGAAGAAGTATAGGAAACAAAAACAGGAACTTAAAAATAAAAAAAATTCCTTAAAAGAAAAACTAAAAAAACTAGAAGAACAACTAAACAAATCAGTTAACACTAAAATTAAATTAAAATAAAATATAAAAAACCTACAACCAAAACAATTTTTTAGAACTATAATAAACTAATTTTTATTTTTGTTTTTTGATTTTCTTTTATATTCTACAAATGATATTTCATCTTTATCATCTCTTTTAATAACTTTCCAATTATCTTTATCCCATTCTGGAAAATAGGTGTCTCCTTTGTATTCTTTATGTATTTCCGTAATTATGAGTTTATCTACAATATCCAATGTTTGTTTATATACTCTTTCCCCACCTATTATATATATTTTATCACTGTATTTCTCAGCTATTTTGAACGCTTCATCCAGATTATTAGCTATATGTATATCTTTGTCTGTTTCTATTTTATCTCTTGTAAGAACAATATTTTGTCTTTTAGGTAGGGGTTTATAGTTTTCGGGAAGAGATTCATATGTTTTTCTACCCATTAATACGGAATTACCTATTGTTTTTTGTCTGAAATGTTCCATATCTTCAGGATAGTGCCAGGGTAGCCCTCCATCCTTACCTATTACTCTGTCTTCTGTCATAGCAACAATCAAGATTTTCTTCATTCTGCTACTTCAAAATCAATACCAGGATGTGGGTTATAATTTTTTAATTCGAAATCTTTGAATTTTAATTTATCTAAAGGTTTATCTTTAATCATTATCTTAGGTTTCTCTCTTGGCTTTCTAGATAGTTGTTTTAGAAGTCTTGGAAGATGATCAAATCCTTTTTCTTTTTCTTTTGGTGCATTTTTTTCTATCCAATCAATAATTTTTTTATAATCTTCTTTTAAAGAAATTTCATCCATCATTTCTATTATTTTATCTAGGTTCTCTTTATACCAATTCCCTCTTCCGTTTTTTCCACAATATATATGGGCATCGATTATTGTATGAGAAAACCTACCTATTTCAAAATTTGTTCGTTGTGCTAAAATTTTAGCTATCAATGAATATGCTGCGATATTAAAAGGAACTCCAAGGGCTATATCTCCTGATCTTTGAGTCAGATGAAGATTTAGCTCATTATTTTGTATATTTATAATCCATGTATAATGACAAGGAGGGAGTGTCGAAACAGCTGCATTTGCAGGATGCCAAGCATTTACTACAAGCCTTCTAGAGTTTTGGTTTTTATCCGGGTTTTCACCTTTCAATGTATCTATTAAATATTGGATCTGATCAAAAGTTTTTCTATTATCAGATTCTACATTAACCCAATTATTTCTTTCATCCGGCCAACTTTCACCATCTAATCTAGATTCTTCTTTTGGAATAGGATATCTTCTCCAAAATCTTCCATAAGCAGTATCGAGTCTTCCCTTAGTATCTGCCCAAGTATCCCATATACTAGTATCCTCTCTAAGATTTCTTATATGTTCTTCACCTGAGAAATACCATAAAAGCTCATGTATCAAAGAATTCCATCTAAAACCAGACATATCCTTAGTTGTTAATAATGGAAATCCTTCCTTTAAATCTACTATATATGATTCGGAAAAACTTGATATAGTGTCAACGTCTGTTCTGTTTTCCTTATATCTACCTTTATTTATGGTATTCTCTACAAGTCTGTGGTACTCATCCATACAATCATATATAATTTAGAACAAACAATAACCTTTTATATTCAAATAAATACCTAATTGATTTTTTTAACTTAGGATTTTTTGATTTCTAATTCTTTTCTATGTTGAAATTATAAAAAGTCTACTAATAATCTGAATATTAAGAATTCATTTTTTTAGTTTTAGATTATTTTTTTCTTAATTTAAATAGTTGTTCATTTATAGACCCAATATATATAGAATTTGGTGTTACTGCAGGTTCAGAATCTACTTTTGCGTCAATATCATATGTCCATTCTTTCTTTCCTTTTTTTGATATTGCATATAATGCTCCTTTTTTACTTACCATATAGATACAGTCTTTTGTAACAACTGGAGAACCCTTAATATTGGAATTTGAATTAAAAACCCACATAGCTCTGCCGTTTTGAGGATTTATAGAATAAAGACGTCCATCTCCATCTACAATATATATTCTTTCTTCATCAATTGTAGGATTGGAATCTAAACTTTTTTGTTTAAATTTCCATTCTATATCACCATTTGAAATACCATATAAAATTCCAGATTTGGTGGTTATATATAAATTTTCTCCAAGACAAGGTGAAGAATTTAAATATTCGTGTATATTAAACCTCCAATTTTTTAGTCCTGTATTAATATTTATAGAATAAACAGTTGACCTATCCGTAACATATAACCTATTTTTTTCAACTACTGGGGCAAACTCAACAGGTGAATTTAGTTTTATAAAATATTCTGTTTCTTGTTTATCTATATTTATTAGAAATATTTGGCTTTGGTTATTTCCAATATATATCATGGATCCATCGTCTTTAGGAGAAGTTATAATATTATGTCCTGCCCTTCTATTATTTACTGTTTCTACAATCCAGTTCCTCCCTCCTTTTTCCCTATCTAAGGCATACACATTTCCACCACCACTACCTATATAAACAGTATCTTCTGTTACTACTGGAGTAAATTCAATCGGCCATTTTGTTTTAAAAACCCATTTCTTCTTTTTTGTATACTTATCTATGGAATATATATTTCCGTTTTTAACACCTAAATATACATAATCTTTATATACTATAGGTGTAGACTTAATAGGAGAACCCATTCCTCTAGTCCAATCTAGTTTCACTCCTTCCTTAGGACCTGTATATTCCTTCGTAGAACCAGTATTCTTAATATCGTGTCTAAATTGAGTCCACTCTGTAAATCCTTGGTCTAAATCACTATTATTTGAATTTTTACTATCTTCTATTGTTGTATTATTTTGGTTTTGTTGCTGGGTTTTTTTAGAATTATTTTGTGGATTTCTTTCGGTTTCTTTCCCACCAGATAAACAACCAGAAAACAATAATGAAAGAGAACCTATAAAACCTCTTCTATCTATTTATTTAACCAATACAACATTAAACATATATTAGTTAGTATTTTTCTATTTCTTTCCATAAATCATCCGTCTTTATATTAAATATTTATTTTATAATAAAATTATAAGACTGCTTTATATGTAATTAGTTTTGTTTTTATTGGTTTTGTGGAATTATTTTTTTCTAAATCGTTGAAATAACTGTATTGATTTATTGTTAAATTTATTAATTTGTTGGAATTTTTACTGTTCCATCTTCTACATAGATAATTTGCAAGGTTAGAAAGTAAATTTGAGTTTTGATTTTTGAGGCACCGGTCAAATATAGCATCCATTTATGGTTTGGATATATATCTTCTATATATTTTATGGTTGATTAATTGTTTTTTATGTTGTGAAGTATATATGTTTTCACCTGATTGCATTTTTCCTGTTCCTGTATAAGATGTGTCTATTGGATTGACTGAACTAGACATACTCCATCTATGAGGCTTTAGATAAATATCTTCCTAAATATTCTCTTCTATTTGCTACATATCTGTAAATCCATTCTCGAAACTTGTTATATTTTTTAGATCTTTTCAATACATAATTAATGGAGAAATATATTTTATTTTTTGTATATAAAAATGTCTGTTCTATAGCTTTAGCACACTAATATACTCTTTATCTTTTTCTATTAAATAAGCACAGACTCATAGTTATTGGTAAAACTTTTATTTCTTTTTTGTTAACTCAGAAAAACTTACAACAGAAAGATTAGAATTCTTATAGAAAAAATCAACCCACCAAGAATAAGAACCACAGTCATCGTATATAAACTGATTTCTTCCCTTTCTCTTATTTATATTTTATAAATATAATCTAGGTTTTATTTTCCATATCTTATAAATGATATACAAATATAACTATATTTTTTAATTTTCAATGGATAGAAATATAATAATAAAAAGTAATTATATATATAA
>JAHENH010000136.1 GCA_018609935.1 Halobacteriales archaeon
CATTAGAAGAGATTAAACTGGGCAAGAATGAAAAAAGCTTTTATAAAATATTGGCTAACGGCCTGGAATTGAAAGGGGTAGAAAATTGGTATTTGGGCTTGGAAACCGCATTAAAGATGAATAACCTTACTCATGAATACTTTTTCGTGGATACAGTAATTAACGACAAGATCCTTAGGTCAAAACCTATAGGAATCATGGATAGAAAAGTAAAATTTATTAAATTGAAACCAGAATTAATATTTGGTTTTAATAACAAAGGCCAGATTAGATTTTCGGATAAGGAGAAAACTCTCTTAGATCATATTTATCTATATAGATACAGAGGGTGGAAAGAAAGAGAAATCTATAATGAGGTTAAAGACTTTGAAGATAAATGCTCTCAAGAAAAGGTTAAAAAGTATGCTAATAAATACCCTAAAACTGTACAGAGGTTTTTAGAAAAATGGAGAATCGTAAACAATTCATAGATTATTTATCCAATATTACGGATTTCAGAGAAGACCTAATAGAGAAAGACTTATTGCTACATCTTCTACTATTAAATTTAGAAAAAAATGATTTTTTTCGGGATTACTTATTCAAAGGAGGTAGCTGCCTAATAAAATGCTATCTCGATTATTATAGGTTTTCCGTAGACCTCGACCTTACTTATAAGCATCAGGATAAACTTGAAAATAAAAGTCAGAATGAAATAAGGAGATTTTTGAGTAAGGGAGAAATTGAAAGAGTCATTAAACTAATCAAAAATATTTCTAAGAGGATAGATCTTGATTTTAAAGCTGAAAAACCTAATCAGAAGTATATAGAATATGGTGGTAGCAACAAAACTATTACCCTGAAATTATGGTATGATTCTGTGCTGGAAAAGGAAGAATTCATTAAAATTCAGATAAACTTTGTAGAAAACATTTTGTTTGGCGAGGAGAAACGTCAGGCCTCCACTTTGTGTCCTGAAAATGATAAGTTGGCTCGACTTTTCCCCTCTCAATATAATGAATATTCAAAAAATGTAAAGATAGACTGCTACAATATCAGGGAGGTTCTCTGTGAGAAGATAAGATCTATACTAACCAGGAAGGCATTAAAGGCAAGAGATTTCGTAGACATTTATTATATAGCCAACAATTTTGACGTTTCCTTAGACGAGGTTAAAAATGAAAGTATTCAGAAGATAGAGTTTATTTTAGATTTGTACAAAAAATATAGAAAAAATATTAAAGGTAGAATTGAAGAGGTAAGTAATATAAAAGTTAGGAGAGAAGAATATTTGTTAATAGAGCCACTTGATGAAGG
Organism: Halobacteriales archaeon; assembly: GCA_018609935.1. Next base: position 1,297 of record JAHENH010000136.1, read on the forward strand.
ATTTAACGATTACTTAATTAAATTAAAAAATTTTTTAGAAACCATAAAAAAGGAGTTAAGAGGAGGGAAGAAAAATGATTGAAGCATACTTTATCCATTTAGCGATTATTGTAGGGATTTACTTAATCCTTACTCTATCTTTACAGTTAGCTTTGGGTTATACTGGGTTGATTAATCTTGGCCATATTGCTTTTTTTGCTATTGGCGCGTATACTTCTGCTTTACTTGCTTTAAATGGTATTTCTTTTATCATAGCAATTTTACTCGCAGGGGTTATCTCTGCACTTTCTGGTTTTTTGCTTTCTATTCCAACAAATAAGCTTAAAGGCGATTATCTTGCATTGGCAACTTTGGCATTTACTTTTGTTGTTTATGCAGTAACTTTAAACTGGACTGGTTTAACAAGAGGTCCTTTGGGGTTGTCAGGAATCCCCAAACCATCTATTTTAGGATTCAGTTTTTCTTCTAACTTAAGTTTTCTTATCTTAACAATTATAATCGCTTTAGTCGTTTATTTCATTATAAAATTATTAGTTGACTCTCCTTTTGGAAGAGTCTTAGAAGCAACGAGGGATAATGAACTTGCGACAAAAGTTTTGGGAAAAAACACTTTTAAGATTAAATCAATTTGTTTAGGAACGTCTGCTTTTTTTGCAGGGATTGCAGGAAGTCTTTATGCTCACTACATCACTTATATTGATCCTTCGAGTTTTACAATAATGCAGTTAATCCCAATATTATCAATAGTTATCATTGGGGGTTTAGCATCATTAAAAGGAACAGTTATTGCAACAATAATTTTAATGTTGCTTCCTGAACCTTTAAGATTTATCGGGTTTCCCTCTTCAATAGTAGGGCCGATGAGGCAGATTATTTATGCTTTAATATTGTTATTAATACTAATTTACAGACCAAAAGGGTTTTTTGGCAAGGTGGAGTTGGAATAAAATGTTAGAAATAAAGGATTTAAAGAAACATTTCGGAGGAGTTAAGGCAGTTAATAATTGTAGTTTTGATATTGAAGAGAATCAAATTACTGCTTTAATAGGTCCTAATGGGAGTGGAAAATCAACAATTTTTAATCTTATTTCTGGAGTTATTGAAGAAGATTCTGGAAAAATTTTTTATGATGAGAAAGATATAACTAATTTTTCTCCAGAACAGGTTTCGAATGAAGGAATTTCAAGACTTTTCCAAAAATCACAATTATTCAATAATTTGACAGTAAAAGAGAATTTGCTTTTATCAATGGATAATGAGGATACAAAGTTTTGGAAGAATTTATTTAAGAAAAATAAGATAACTAAAGAAAAAGAAGCAAGAGTAACTGAAAAGTTAAAGTTGGTTGAGATGGAATCTTTTGCAAATACTATAGGAAGAGAAATGAGTTTTGGGCAGAAAAGACTTGTTGAAATTGCACGAGCCATTCTTAATCCTCATGAATTATTAATGTTGGACGAGCCAGTTGCAGGTGTAAATCCAAAACTTAGAAAAAAGATATCTGAACTTTTACTTGATTTAAAAAAAGAAGGAGCAACAATTCTTTTAATAGAACACGACATGAATTTTGCTTTAAACCTTTCGGATAAAGTAATAACTTTAGATAAAGGAAAAGTTATTGCAAAAGGAACACCTAAAAGAATAAAAAACAATAAAGAAGTTTTAGAAGCTTATTTGGGAGATTAAAAAATGCTAAAAATAGAAGAATTAAAATCGGGATATAAAGAAATGGAAGTACTTCACGGGATAGATTTAGAAGTGAAAACTGAAGAAATCGTTGCTATCATCGGACCGAATGGTTCTGGGAAATCAACAATTCTAAAAAGCATCTTTAACTTATGCAATATTTATTCTGGAAAAATAGAATGGATGGAAAAAGACATAACCAAGCTTCCAACCTATGAGAATATATATGAAGGAATAAGTTATGTTCCGCAAGGAAGACAGGTTTTTACAGATTTAACTGTTCATGAAAACTTAGAAATGGGGGCTTTTATTATGACAAACCATCAACTAATTAAAACCAACTTAGAAGATGTTTATGACAAGTTTCCATTCCTCAAAGATAAACAGAATAAACATGCCTTGACTCTTTCCGGTGGACAACAACAAATGTTGGCAATAGGCAGGGCGATGATGCAAAACCCTCAATTATTGCTTTTAGACGAGCCATCTCTCGGACTAAGTCCTAAAGCAATGAAAGAAATATTTGAAAAAATACAAGAAATAAACGAAGAAGGAGTCTCAATAATAATAGTCGAACAAAATGCAAAAGCAGCGGTTGAAATAGCGGACAGAACCTATATTTTAGAAGATGGAAAAATAGCATTGGAGGGGGGGAAAGAGATCTTAAAAGATCCAAAGATAAAAAACATTTATTTCGGAGGAAGATAAAAAAACTGTGTATCTTCTCTTTTTTTAGAAACAGCAAGAAATCAAAGATTTC
>JAHENH010000137.1 GCA_018609935.1 Halobacteriales archaeon
AAAATATGCCAGGCGCAGCTGGCATATTTGGTGTTTTAGCGCTTTCAATGGTGGGTGTACCTCCTACTATTGGGTTTATTGGAAAATGGTATATAGCATTTGGTGCTATTAAGGCTAACCTATGGCCTCTAGCAATAGTTATTCTAATATCCACTTTATTGACTCTGGGTTATTTCTTACGGATTGTTGAAAGAATGTATTTCTATGAAAGTTCTGGTGAGATTTTTGAAGATTTTTCTATATCCGGATACGAAGGAGAAATAAGAACTTCTATGAATATGTATGCTCCCATAATCATTGCCGCTTTATTCTCAGTTTTCTTTGGTTTTATAGTTATTGAGTATAGCAATTTACTTAAACCAACTATAGAAAGCCTTTTATCATAGAATGGTTGAAGAGATAGTTTCACTTCGTCCCTTTCTGGCTATATTGGTGTCTGCAGTAGCTATTATACTTATATTTTCTTCTCGTAGACATCCAAATCTTAGAGATATATGGACTATACTTGCAGCTTTGTTAAAATTTGGAATAGTTGCTAGTATGGTTCCAGGTGTACTATCTGGAAAAATCTATGTAAGTAATTTTGGGGAATTTCTACCAGGAGTTCAATTTGCACTACAGGTAGATTCACTTGGCTTGCTGTTTGGTTTTTTAGCAAGTTTACTTTGGATAGTAACAAGTTTTTATAGTATTGGATATATGCGAGGTCTAGATGAACATTCTCAAACACGTTATTTCGCAGCATTTGCAGCAAGTCTTTCATCTGCTCTTGGGGTCGCATTTGCAACTAATTTATTTGTATTATTTGTTTTTTATGAACTTTTAACTGTATCTACGTATCCCTTAGTGGTTCATGATGAAACAAATAAAGCTAAAAAAGCAGGAAGGAAATATCTTGTATATACTTTTGGTGGTGGTGTAGCAGTATTAGCTGGGAGTATTTTGGTATTTTGGCTTACTGGTACAACAGACTTCAGCCCTGGGGGCTTAGCTATGTTGGCTAGTTCGGATCCAATAATATCCCGAATTGCTTTTGGTTTACTTATAATGGGTTTTGGAGTGAAAGCTGCTTTGATGCCATTTCATTCGTGGCTTCCAGATGCTATGGTTGCTCCAACACCTGTTTCAGGTCTTTTGCATGCTGTGGCTGTTGTCAAAAGTGGTGTTTTCGGTATCGCGCGTGTAATACTTGAGGTATTTGGTCCAGATTTAATCTCTGATCTTGGAGTTGATATTCCTCTTGCTATAGTGGCAGCATTAACTATATTAACTGCTAGTATAATTGCACTACGTCAAGATAATCTAAAAAGGCTTTTAGCTTTTTCTACTATAAGCCAGCTTTCATATATAGTTTTAGGACTCGCAATTTTAGATTCATATTCTATACTTGGTGGTCTTTTACATATACCAGCGCATGCATTTATGAAACTCACTTTATTTTTCTGTGCGGGTGCTATACATGTGGAAACTGATACTGACTATATATCTAATATGTCTGGAATTGGGAATCGAATGCCATTAACTATGTCAGCTTTTGCTATAGCGGCAGCAGGAATGGCGGGTATTCCATTGGTGGCTGGATTTGTTAGTAAGTATTTTCTATTGATAGGGTCTGTGTCGTCTGGTAATATAATATTTGCTTTAGTATTTTTACTTTCAGGTATATTGAATATAGCTTATTTTTGGCCTGTTATATATATCGGTTTTTTTAAATCAAAAAAAGATAGAGTGGGTCCGTTAGTTTCAGTATCTAATGATAGCTTGAAAGATATATTTAGTTTTAACAATATCTTTAAAGAATCCAGTAAAGATAACAGAACTAGTGTTGACGGTGGATGGCAAAAAATGGGGTGGTTTGGTGGAGAAACAACTTGGTTTATGTTAGCACCAATACTTTTCTCTGTTTTTGGTGCAGTAATACTTGGTATCTTACCAGATATGGCGGTTTTCCTAAGAATAATTTGGTTAATTGTATCTGCATCTATGGGGGTGGTTATATAGATGGTTCAACCTATAGTTCCTCCTTTTCTACCAATATTAGTTCTTGCTGTTTTTCTTCCGTTTATCCGTAGATATATAGGTTATATAGTTTCTTTATTTTCAGTTTTTTGTGTAACTTTATATATATGGTTTGTACCATCAGGAAACCATGTATCTGTATTATTATTTGGGTTTGACGCAGTTTTATTTAATGTTGACTTAGTGTCAAGGCTAATGGGGTTAATTTTTGGATTTATAGGTTTTATAGCTATTTTATATTCTTGGGGAAGTGATGCGGATCTTGTTCAGACGTCTTTCGCTTTAGGCTATATAGGTACTAGCTTTGGTGCTGTTTTTGGTGGTGATTGGCTTACTTTAATCTTTTTTTGGGAGTTGATGGCTGTTACTAGTACATTATTAGTTTGGTATAAAGGTGGATATGCGGTTAAGGCTGGTTTTAGATATGCTTTGATGCATGGTATAGGAGGTTCTCTTTTCTTAGCTGGTATAGTATGGCATTATGTTGAGGCTGGAACCTTTTTGTTTAATGGAGGTATTCAGGGAGATATAGCTATTTTACTTTCTTTAATAGGTGTTGGTGTTAATGTAGGTTTTGTTGGTTTACATGCATGGATACCTGATACATATCCTCAGCCACATATAGCAGCTAGTGTCTTTCTCTGTGTTTATACAACAAAAACTGGTGTATATGGTTTATATAGAATAATTCCTGATGGTAATCTTGTAGTTGCATATATGGGGGGTGCTATGGCTGTTTTTGGTGTTTTAATGGCTGTATTACAGGATGACATGCGTAGATTACTTTCTTATCATATTCAGTCTCAGGTTGGATATATGGTTGCTGGAGTCGGTATAGGTGGAGCTTTAGCTACATCTGGTGCTTTTGGTCATGTATTCAATCATATATTATATAAAAGTCTACTTTTCATGACTATAGGTGTCGTTATCTATAGTACTGGTAAAGAGAGAATAAAGAAACTGGGGGGGCTGGGAAGTAAAATGCCTATTACTGCAATTGCTTTTTTTGTAGGTGCATTTGCAATTTCGGGTTTTCCTGGATTCAATGGTTTTATTTCAAAAGGAATGGTTGTTAGTGCAGCACGTAAAAAACATCTAGATATTTTGTGGTATCTTTTACTTATTGGGGGTATAGGTACTTTTCTTTCCTTCATAAAGCTTGGATATTATGTATTTATAAATGGTGATTATGATGGCTCTGTTAATGATTCAAATAATAGACAAAAAGCTAGTATGTTAATAGTAGCATTTCTATGTATATTATACGGTATATATCCCCAGTTTTTATATAATATACTTCCTACAAGTTTTAGTTATCATGCGTATACAGTTAGTCATATCTTTGAAGTTCTAGTATTAGCATTTATAGCTGTTTTAGGTTTTATAACTTTGAGGACTCCGATTAAAAAAATTGGCCAAATACCTGATATAGATAAAATATATACACCTGTTCTATTTTATTTTACTAAAATTATAGTTGTTGGTTCTTCAGATCTTTTTGCAAAAGTTGACTCAACTGTTGTTTTACTCGTTGATAAAATAACCAAGACAGTTTTTAACTATGAGAGAATAGTCGATGTCTATTATAATGATAAACTCAGAGTTCAAACTGGTATTCCATCTAGTGTTTTTTTAGTGATTATAGTTTTAATTATATCATTAGCTATCATTTTATTTTTTGGTTAAAGAATATGTTAAGATACTTCTAGTTGAGGGTGGTTAATTATTTTTATATATTTTTTATTAGTATCTACTTTATATGAAAACAAGCATACTATAGATAGAATTAAAATAGTATTTAAGAAATATTTTATTATGTGTATAATCTGGTAGTTAAAGTCTCTACTAATTTTTTAAATCTATTGTGGAGGATATTTTTGTTTTTAAATATATCTATTTTTAAATTATTTATATAAATCATAGAAAAAGAATAGTTTTAGGCATACCTAAAACATTTTTTATATATAAATATATGGAATCTGTACAAAAAGACAAAGATAACATAGAAAATCAAAGATTCAATCTCAATGATATAAGTATTGTGATGGCGACATATAATGAGGAAGAAGCTATCAAGGCTGTACTTGAAGATATCTACAATGTAACTAAAAATAAAGCTGAAGTAATATGTATTGATAGCTCCAACGATAACACTCCAGATATAGCTCGTAATTATGGAGCACAAGTAATAAAACAAAAACCACAAGGGTATGGGATAGCGGTAAAAAAAGGATTAAATGCTGCAACTGGAGATGTTATTATAACTACTGACTGTGATGGAACCTATCCAATGCATCGAATCCCAGATTTTCTTGACTTAATAAATGAAGGATATGATGTAGTAAGTGGGGATCGCCTACGAAATGGAGCTAAATCTATGCCTAAATTTAACCGTATAGGTAACTATATATTTGCATTAATAGCTTCCCTTTTAGTTGGTAGACATATACATGATACAACAACTGGGATGAGGGCATATAGAAAATCAGTAATAAAAAAAATCAAATGGACGGAAAATACCGGTCTTTCTGCTGAACTAATACTACGACCAATTCTAAGAGGTTATCCTGTATATGAAGAACCAATTAAATACAATGATAGATTAGGGCAAACTAAGCTAAATCCATTTAAGGGAGGTATAGAAATAGCTTTTTCCATATTTAAAGTATGTCTGGAAGAACGTTTATAATCTTGTTCAAGTTTCATATAACTATTTAGGTATTCAACTTTTGTAAAAATATATTTATAATATTTCATCGATGTGGTTTGCTGTTTTGAGTGAAAGAGCAGCTATAGTCAATGTGGGGTTCATGGCACCACTTGTAACAAATACACTACTACCTGCTATCCAGAGATTATTAATATCATGTGTTCTCATTTTTGGTGTTACAACACTTTTATCTGGATTCTTACCCATACGAGTCGTTCCCATATGGTGGAATGCAGGCCCGGTTTTCTGGGGGCCTACTTGCCATTTGATCTTAACTTCAAGTTCAGATAGTATAGTTTCTTGAATTTTGTTTGCTCTTTTTATAGTACGTTTGGTTACATCATCTATACTCCAATTAATTTTAGGAACTGGATTTCCATGGTTGTCAGTTTTTGACGGATCTAATCCTACATAGTTTTCTTTTCTTGGACGTTGACCAACTAACCCTCCCATAGCTATATTGTTTCCATATTTACTACGAAGTGTTTCTAGAAGGTTGTCTCCCCATTCTCCTTCTGTAAGTGCAAGCTTGATAGGTGATGGGCCTGCGTAGTTAAAAAATTCAAGCTTTATAGGGGTAAACTCAGACCTGCCAGCATCAATTGATGGGACTCCATTACTGGTGCCTTCAGTAGGATTATCATAGAATTGATGGGTTTCACTAGTTAGAAATCCAATGTTTTTCTGTCGAGTTCTCCTATCAATGATACCTCCAGTACCTGAGAAAAGATGATCCATAAAATATCGTCCTACAAGACCACTTGAATTTGCGAGGCCATCTGGATACGTTTTAGATCTAGATAATAACAACAGCCGGGGTGTTTCAACACCACCACATGTGACTACAAAATGCCTTGCAGTCTGTCGGTAGATTTGGTTATTAGGTGTGGCATATATTGCTGCGACTATTTTATCACCTGATCTATTGTGTTCCAGTTTTTGGACGGGAACACGATCAATTATTCGTGCACCTTCTTCTCTAGCTTTTTCTATATGACGAGTGGCATCATATTTTGCACCCGATGGACATACTGGCTTACATGTACCATAACCCACACATTTCCCATCTCCATCGTAGGGCTCTGAGTTACGAGCGTTTGGTACAGAGTGCATAGTAATTCCTAGTTTTTCACATGCTTCAGAAAAGATTGAATCACTATATGACCGAGGAAAGGAAGACATTGGATAAGGTTCTTGGCGTGGGGGTGCAAATGGATTATCAGTTTCACCAGAAACTCCAAGCATATTTTCTGCATGGAAATAATATGGACGTAGATCACTGTATTCAATTGGCCAGTCTGATGCTACATTGTCAATTGAGTATCTGTTAAAGTCATCTTCATGGAGACGCATCACTAAACCTTGCCAGTGTAATGTAGATCCTCCTACTCCCTTAACACGGGATCTATTAAGAGGATAGAAATCATCTCCTGTAGATGAATAAGTATCACGATCCCCTCCCATATCCCATACTGATAAGGGATTATGTGATGGTCTAATAGATTGTTCCATACGTTTAAGTCTGTCATTAAAGTTGAACTGTTTACCTGCTTCCAAAACTACGATATCGTATCCACGTTTTGCCAGAGTATATGCAATAATTGCACCAGCAGGACCAGCTCCTATTATACATACATCGACTCTTTCAGAAGAACTTCTTTCGGGGGAACTATTCATTTTGTGGTCCTATTTGATAGCTTGTTAATCCACCTGGATGTCCTGGAGGGTTTTCAAGCCCTAATAATTCACTTCCTGTAGGTGTTGTATAAAGTGCGAAAAGTAATTCATTTACTATATAATATCGAACACGCTGGGCATCAGATCCTTCTGGATCTGGAGTAACAGAACCAGCATTCATATTTTTAAATACTTCATCTCTTTTACTTGGGTTTAGGCTTGCAAAGTTTCTGTCATACCATGATTTACAATATTTATTTAGGTAATCGAAGGTGTCTGATATTTCTTCGACATATTCAGAGTTGTTATTGGTTTTCCCTCTTATATATTGTGTTACAAACTGTTCAATATTTTTAACCATTGATGGGTAGAGAACTTCTGCAGCTGCAACCATACCTTTTACTTTGTATTTTGTTATAGGGGTTTCCTTCCATTGATTTTTAGTATCTTTGTCTAATGAATGAATTGCTGTTTTAGTACCTATAATAGCGACACCTGATGCTGCTAGTGCTGCGATTATGTCTCTTCGAGTTAACCTCATTAAACTATACTTTAGGCATACCTAAACTTAGGGGTTTGGTTTTGCAGTTAACTCAGTATTAACAAAAACCCCATCAGAGGCTAACTCAGGAATATAGGCAGCTGATCCACCACATGATCTAGGATTTAAACAATATTCTATACGAGGCGAAAGTGCCCGTATCCTATCATTATATACAATTACTGGAACATTGAACCGATATTCAAACCCACCACTAAGACCATAATCAACAAACAAAATTAAACTAACAGTATCTCTACCCTCAACACTAAGAGTTCGGTTTCCAACTGCTTCTATATCACCTCCAGCCTTTATTTGACCCTCTGAAATTGTAACACTGACATTAATACTTTCAGAAACATTACTGGTATAATATATATTTCCCTTATTAGTTTTCATCCTAGTAGTTATACCTATTGCCCCATCTGGAATCCCTAGTTTTATGTCAAGTTTCACTTTATAGCCAGACACATCTTTAACCCGCTGTAAACTAGCAGCTTCAGGTGAGCCAGAATATGGTGCCCACACACCTCGATAAACATAACGGTATAATCTCCTATTCTGAAATTCATCTATGACCTCAAAGGGCCTGCTATCTATGGCATATATTGTACGTCCATCAAACCCCGGATTATTTCTAAGGAGCTGAAAAGGATGGTTTAACCAATCACCATATGGATCCGGAAGTAAGATTAAAGAGTTAGACGGAGAACCATTATAGAAGGGCTTATAAGCATCTTTATATGTATTAGTTACATCCATATTTTTATCAATGCTATCACTGAGATTATTAGAAGTCACTATCCCTACTAAACTTAAATTAATGATTAAAAATAAAACTAGGACAGCACGGAAAAATTTTATATCAAGTTTTTTATGTAAAATTTTAGTTACTGATTTAAAAATCCAAACCACTCCTGTTGCTGCAAACGCTGCAGTTGGAAGTAGAAGATCAAAGTGATAGTAAGGACCGAAAGCTGATATAAGACCATCATTAACATTATTTATCTCTCCTAAAATGTTGAGATTCCCCCAAAAATAGATATTACCACATATTATAGAAATAAACAGACCTGCAACCACTCCTTTACTTGCTGAAGGATTATACCTAAAGGTATAAATTAAACCAATAACTACAAATACGAAACCAAAAATCCCCCCTGTAATCCATTCTATAAAGAACGATTCAACTACCTTAATATTTGCACGTAAACCTAATTCCAATGTATAAAATACTTCATGGCCTATTATCCTACGTTGACCAAATCCAAGACCATCAAGTGGAGCGAAAGCCTGATACGGGAATACCCAGGGTGATCCAGTCATCAAAAAATTATACAAAAGCGCTATGAAAACTCCAAAAACACCAAATAAAGCTGTAATAGATTGTCTTCGTAAATTAAAAAAGAAATCCGTATATAATGTCCATATAGAATGAATAACAAACGGGATAGCAAACAACACTGCAGTATACGGACGCGAAAAAAAAGCTAACCCAATAGATACACCAGCTACTGCTGCATATAAAATATTATTATTTCGATTCGCTTGTAAATACCCATACGCAAAAACAAGATTTAGAAGTGTTGTAGGTGCATAAGGTAGAAAAACAGAAGAATCAATCAAAAATATTGGTGAAAAAAGGACAAATAAACCAGCTAATAGCCCAGTATACGCATCAAAAACCTCATCGACAACTAAAACTACAAGAACTAGATTAGCTCCTGCAATACTAATAAGCGCCAATCTGTAACCACCTAAAAGTTGACCTAGAGCAAACATAGCTGCAGGAACAGGAGTATATTTAGGATATAATCTATCACCACTTTCAACGAAAAACCATGGATGAAAAACCTCTTCTACGGGTGGCCAGAGATTTAACTGACCTTCAAGAAGCATTGCAGCTTGCTGTAGATAGACTCCTTCATCATGATTTAAAGAATGATAAGGAAAAACTTGGGTTGATATAATCCAAACTGCTAATGCACCTATAATAGCTAATAAAGCTGAGCCAAGTTTAACCATCCAACGTTGCATTTCAGTCAGATGGGAACCAAGCTAGTCTATGATCAGCGACTAGATCAACCCTTACTTTTTGATATAAATTAAATTTATCTACATGGTTGTGTTCACAGTATACTATATCACCGGAACCAAGTTCTACTCTATAGACAAATGAGGGGCCAGTATATTGACGATATGTTATATGACCATTAGCCTTACAGTCATCAGCAACTCTAGCATATACATCATCAGGTCTAACAAGTATGTCAATATTCATGTCGGTTTTTTTAGGCCCTCCTTTTTCTAGTATATCAGTATTAAAAGAACCAATTGGAGTTTTGACACTACTATCTTCTATGTGTCCAGGAATAAAACCGGCTTCTCCAAGGAATTCGGCAACAAATTTGGATTCAGGGTTTTGAAAGACATACTCTGGACTACCTATCTGTTCAAGACATCCATTATTGATTACTGCAACACGATCACTTATCGAAAGAGCTTCTTCTTGATCATGGGTAACAGATATTGCAGTAACACCTGTCGCTTTAAGAATTCGTCTAACTTCTTCCCGCATTTTTTTCCTTAAACCAACATCGAGATTAGAGAATGGTTCATCAAGAAGTAAGACATCAGGTTTCGGTGCTAATGATCGAGCTAGTGCAACACGTTGTTGCTGGCCACCTGAAAGAGTATCAGTTGAATGGTCTTTGTATCCTGAGAGATCAACCAAGTTAAGTAGCTCCTCAATACGTTGGTCGATCTCATCTTTATCCATATCTTGGATGCCGTAGGCAATATTCTCTCTAACAGAAAGATGGGGAAACAAAGCGAAATCTTGAAAGATTAGGCCTATATCACGGTTGTCAGGCTGAACAAATTTGTTATCACTTGATACTATATCCCCTCGAATGCTAATTGTGCCTGAATCTGTTTTTTCAAGGCCTGCAATTAGCCTTAAAATAGTTGTTTTACCACATCCTGATGGCCCAAGTAATGTAAGGATTTCCCCCTCATATACAGAGAAAGAGAGATTTTCTACAGCTATTTCTCCTTCAAAATTCCGTGTTACTCCATTAAGCTCCAGTACTGGATCTCCATGTTTCTCTTCAGTTTTTTTAACAGAATTTGTTTCAACTACAGCTTTCTTTGTTGTTTTATCTGTTATTTTTTCACTGGTCGACATCTCGACCACCTTCTTGTGCTAAGATAACAGCCATTGAGAGGCCTGAGACAACAACTAATACTAGTGCTGGAACAGCTGCTTGTCCGTACAGCCCTGCTTCCTGAACCCTCCATATATATGTTACTAGAGTGTCAAAGCGAAGAGGGCGAAGTAAAAGAGTTGCTGGTAACTCTTTCATAGTAGTTAGAAAAACAAGTGCAGCACCGGTTGCAATACCAGGAATAATTAAAGGTAGGGTTATTGATCTAAATGCACTAAACCTTGATCTCCCTAGGCTACGTGCAGCTTCAACTAAGCCTTTGTCTACTTGTAGCCTTGAGGTTCTTATAGAACCTATAGCCTGAGGCATAAATCTAACAACGTATGCGAACACGAGAAGAGGAATAGTTTTATATAATACTGGAACTACATCGAGGCTAAAACTTACTAATGCTATTGCAAGAACTATCCCTGGGGTTGCATACCCTACATATGGTGCTCGGTCCGCAATAGTAGCTAATTTAGAACTGGATAAAGCTGATTTCAACGCTATAGGTATTGCCACTAAGACTGCGGTGCCCGCTGCTAATAGGGAGATGTAAACTGAATTCCATCCATATGACCATGAAAATGTCATAGAGCCTATAGCGTAGCCTGGCCCGGTACGTACAAGCCACATACCAAAAATTGTGATAGGTAGCAATATAGCTATTAGTCCAATTCCAGCTGGAAAAAGCATTACTATATAGCGCCACCGGCCCAGATCTAAATCAACTTTTCCCCGGTTTCCTCTACTTGCGTAAGCCCCTGATTCGTCAATACCTATCTTGGACTCGATAGCTAGAATTACTGCTGTAACTGCAAAGAGCTGTAGTGACAGTAGTGCAGCGTAATCACGCATGAAAGCGTTATATCTTGCATATATGAACTGTGTGAAAACCTCTAACTGCATAATATTCGGGGTGCCAAAATCCGAAAGAGTATATAGAGCTACTAGTAGGGCTCCAGCAGTTATTCCTGGCATAATTTGAGGAAGGGTGATACGTCGAAATACATCCCATCTTCCAGAGTTGAGTGTCCTAGCTGCCTCGACAATAGAGGCATCTAAAGATAATAAGGAAGCACGAGTTGTTAGAAAAACATAGGGATATGTATAAAGTGTGAGTACAATTGAAGCCCCAAAGAATCCATAAATTGTTGGCAATTGATCTATACCAAGTGGGGCTAGAGCATCTGCTAGTGTCCCTCGTGGCCCAAATGCAGAAACTACTGCAAATGCACCAAGATAACTTGGAATAGCGAGTGGAAGTGCTACTATAACAGTCCAGAACTGTCTAAAAGGCATATCAGTTTGGATCGTTAGTACTGCTAGAGGCACTCCAACTACCACACTTGCGCATGTTACAACAGCAACTAATGCTATACTTCTCCATAGGACCTGTAGTGTTGTAGGTGCAATTGTAAGATCAACTGCTCTAGGACCTAAATTAAACAAGTCAACAAATAGCCAACCGAGAGGTAAGACAAGTACTGTTGTAATAGCAGCTGCAAGTAGTGTGAGACCTGTTCCTATAGCTGTTGTTTCATCTTTTGAAACACGTCTATATATTGATATGATCCAGTTTTGTATTTTCATTTCTCATCCCAGTACACTGGATTCTCTCATAAGATCTAGCGTAGGTTCTAGGTTAGATAGTTTTGAGAGGTCGACATCTGGTGGATTTAGTTGATCTATTGTAGGTAAATCACCTGGTGGAACTACTTCAGATATCATTGGATATGCAAAGCTTACAGTTGTGAAAAATTCTTGTGCCTCAGCTGATAGTAAATGTTTGATAAAGTTGTTTACTAGCCTCCCGTTATCAGTTCCTTGTATTTTGAGTGCACCTGCTATATTAATTAGTGCACCTGCATCGTTTTTGGTAAAAGCTAAATCTATAGGTGCGTTAGGACGACTGTTTTTCACCCGAAGAGCGTAATAGTGATTTGCGAACCCAGCATTGAGGGCACCATCAGCTACTTGATTAGAGACAACAAACTCATTGGGAAATCTTTCTGTACCGGCTTCTCTAAGAGATATAAGCCATTCACGTGTACTTTCAGGTCCTTCTATAAGACGCATAGCAGTTACAAATGATTTAAACGCACCATATGTTGGTGCCCATCCCATTGTTCCTTGTAGTATTTCTGTATTTGGGATCTCTTGTACTGTATCTGGTATATCATTTTCGTTTAGTTGGTCTGTGTTGTATGGGATACTTCGGGCACGACCAGTAACACCTACCCATGCGTTGTCATTACCTCGGAAGCTTTCTGGAACAGGTTCGACTACGTCTTTTGGAAGTGGTTCGTATGCGTTGTTATTGGCTACAAATCCTAGTGAACTTGCGTCGATAGACCAAAAAACATCGGCTTGTGTTGCACCGGCTTCCCCCTCTTCGACAATTGTCTGAGCTAAAGAGGAAGAAGAAGCGCTACTTGTATAAACCTGAAAATCTGGATATATTTCTTGAAGCATTTCTACAAATTGGAAGTAAATACCTCCTTCTCCCCCACCTATATATAGGTTTATAGACCCTGATAGGTTTGGAAGATCCTCTATTGATGTCCCGCCTGGTTCTGGTCTTCCTTGTACTAGTGAGCCTGATCCTCTAAATTTGGTTATTGAAGGTATCTCTACATTATTTGGACTTCCAGTATCGTTGCTATTTCCAAAAAATCCTAGACAGCCAGTTAGACCGGCAATTGATCCAGTTGCTACTGTTTTTAGTATATTGCGTCGATTGAGTCCGCCGTCTTGCTTCATGATGTTTAGGTCGCCCTAAAAATACATAATACTTATTATTCCTCATTATTTTATGGATTTAATATAAAATATAATAGACAGATAAAACCTTAATTAAACTTTAACCTGTTAACATTTGCTAATTTCTTAATATATCTAATTCTGATATATCTCCATGTTAATCTGTTTAATCTTTTGAGGATACGCTGATTTTTTATTTCTATATTATCTTTTAGATATTTTTATTATACTGTATTGTTTTTTTATTTATCGACTACTTTATAGGATTTATCCTGTTTCAGGTTTCGTAGACATTCAGTCCATTCCTTCATATGTTTTCCAATAAATGTTAGAAATTCCCCATTTGTATATTTAGACCAGCTACCTGATATCAACCTGTCTGCAATTTTTTGATATATTAACATATACTTATTATTTTTAGAGTTATTTACTGTATGTTTCTTTACTGTATCTAGTTCTATTTGATCAATAATACGCCATAAATATTCATTTATTTCTAGTCCTTCAACCTCTTTTTTTAGATCATTAAAAGTTGATCTCTCTGCTTTGTTATGTTTACAGAGGGGATATCCATTATATATATTTTTATCTAATATATCACAGGCCTTTTTTAGAAAAATACCGCTCCATATATCATCAAATCTTCCTATATTCCATTTATTATCATCCATAGGGAGTTGGTAAAAAACAGGTATTATTTCACGTTTAAATGCTAAATTCATAGAACAAACAGTCAAATAGTTATTAGATGCTACAACAAAGCTGTCATCATATGAATCCCTATAAAGACGTGTCTCAGATTGACCATTAAGATCACCATCAATTAAAATTCGAATAGCATCTAAATCAGGTACATTAGTCCATAAGCCTTGAGATGCTACAACCTCCGATATTTTTATACTTCTGGAATCAACACTTTCATTCATTTTAGAATAAGGATATCCACGTGGATATAATCCATGCTCTCCAATATTTTGATAAAGTACATTTACCCAGTTTTTATCCGAAGAAATCTCTTTTATTTTTCCGTTATATCCAAGGTTTTGTATATGCTTACCAAAAAAATCATCATTAGGATGGGGTATTGTGTCATCATCTATAAAAAACCCGTATTTGAAATCTTTTTTCCACATATACAATAATCCGAAACTAGTTTCAGCATGACTTTTTCTAGGTATTAAATGAGAAAATTCCTCTATATTATTGTCTTTATACCATTCTTGTCTACTTTTATGGTCAAAAACTTTACCTGATATATCTTCCTTAGTAAATATATCCTGCATCTTCTGAGTATCACAAAAATCCTCAGTTATAAATAAAACATGTATCCGTGATAAATCGAATCCATGCTTTCTTGCATTTTCGAAGTATTTAAGCATACAGTCGTATTCTCTGATTGTTGGTACTATTACACATATATCCTGATCCATACATACAGATTTTTAGCCTAACCTAAAAATTTATTGATGTCATACTATATAGATATTATTTGTTTATCATTTAATAAGAAAAATATAGAAGATTTATTCCTTTTAAGGAGAGGAAAAACCGACTTTCTTATAGACTAAAATATAAGATACAATACCTTTTGTAACCTAGAGAAAAAATTATCGAACTACAAAACTATAAATAAAGTTTAATACAGTAGTCTATCAACTAAATATAGAAAATAGGATAATCTAAATACAACTGTGTATGCAAAACTTTTTAACAGATCTTAGTTGTAGAAAAAGAAACCTCTATAGCTTTAATATTGATGAAAATTTCAGTATATTATCAATGTTAAATAAGAAATATATTGTATACCACCTAAAAATTAATTTATACTTAAAAACTAATCTATAATCAACAAGATTTGATTTCTAGTTAATTATTTTACTTATGATTTAATTTAGTTTATTATATAAAGTAAGGCCTCTGTACTCATAGGGGTCTTCATAGTATTTACTCTGACCGCCCGTCTATCGTCATCGGCCTTAATATTAATAATATCTCTTAATAATTAAAAGGAATACGTATCTGTATCCTATATTATTTTACTTTAGCGGTTTCTTTGGGTTTTGATTCCTTTTTAAGTTCTTCAATCCATGTATCTTCTTTTTTAGAAAGTAATGCAACTCTAGACCTTGGTACTTGCTTTATTGTTGAATATGAAGAGATTTCATCTTGTAGCTTGTTAGTGAATTGTACTACATCATCATGTTCCGGCATTGCTTTCCGTTTCATTCTGTCTTGGCTGTGTCCTACATGCATATATGCCTTAAGTTCTATAAAATTAGGTGATGCCTTTCTAAATATTTCTTTGTATTTAGGTATAGATGTCATATTATGTCCTTTAACAAGTGTAGTTCTAATAACAGTTCTACAGTCTTTTTCTGATATAATATCAAGTGTATCCATTAGAGACTCCCATAAATTATCTTCAACTGGTCGTACAACTTGTTTAAATGTTTCTCGGTCTGGGGCATCTACACTAATATATAGTTGCGTAGGATTACATTTTCTAAGAACTTCTGGATTAGTACCATTCGATACTAAGAACGTAGTTAATCCTCTGTTATGAAATTCTTCTAAAAGTTCTGGTAGATAAGGATATATAGTAGGCTCACCATCTAAAGAAATAGCTACATGCTTTGGATCCATTGCTTCCTCAAATCTTTCTAGTGTAACCTCTTCATTTCCTTTAAATCCAGATAATAACTCTCTCTGTAGTTTTATACTTGCTTCAACAACTTCTTCTGGATCTTGCCAGTCTGCATCAAGCTCCCAAGAATGTCCTTGATGATCTCTCCAACAGAATACACAGCGTTCATTACACTTTATAACTGGTGTCATCTGAACACATCGATGACTTTCAATCCCATAAAAAACATATTTATAGCATTTTCCCCCTCCTTTTAATGCGTTTTTAGTCCATCCACATGTCTGACAAGCTGTATGTTCTTTCATCGCATAATTTGGTTCTGAAATTGCGTCTTTTTCGTTATCTCTCATAGTTGATTTATTATCTCTATTAACTTTATTTTGGTAGATATTTTGAAAAGTCTATCTTAGAAAGGAAAAAATATCTTTCTTAAACTAATATCAATATTTTCATCAAACTAAGTAGAACAGTTAACTAAAACTATAAATCAATACGTTCTAATAGAAATGAGAAATGGAGTTTGAGAAGTTTGAAGAAAAAAGAACATTTGTAGTTCGGTTAGAAACTGGTGAGGAATGGAGGCAGAAAATAGAAGAATTCGCTGATGAAAAAGAAATAGATGCCGCGTGGTATAACGGTTTAGGGGCTGTAAAAGATGCGGAAATATATTTTTATGACCAAACAGACAAGGAATATATGTCTATAGAGTTCGATGAGCCTTTTGAAGTTGCTGCTTCATTAGGAAATATTTCTTGGCTTAATCAAGAAAGATTTGCACACACACATGCTCTTTTAACTAGGGATGATGGAACCACTGTTGGAGGCCATCTAAACAGAGCTACAGTTTTTGCTGGGGAATTATTTATAAAAGAACTCGATGGAAAAATATCTAGGGAACACGATGAAATAACTGACCTCGATGTTTGGTCGAACTATATTAATGAATAATTTATATTTCTTAATCTGGAGTTCCTGCAGCTGAAAAAAGTTTTTCTAGTAGTTTTTGAGCATCATCAGATATTTCATATATGTCGTTTTTGTCATCTATTTTATTTTTTCTTCCACTAGCTAAACCTATTATAGAGGATATTTGAGTATAACTTCCTTCAATTAACTCTGATGCTATACTCGGAAGCCCTGCACGTTGAGATATTTCTTTTGCTGCTTTTTCTCCTGAATATACCCTATTTTTTTCTTTATCTACTAAAAACATAGAAAAAGGAACTTCACCGAATTGAGCCCTTAGGAATTCCTGTGATTCAGGATCTTCTAATGGAATTGCTTTTAACCATCTTAGGTTTTCCAGTATATCTGTAGAAAAATCACAATAAAAACAATTACCATCATATATGATAACTGCTTTCTCTTTAACCATTATATTCTATTATTATTTTTTACTAACAACATATAGACTCTAGTCCTTTTTGTTTATTTATACTATATAATATATACTTAAATTATCTGTACACCTGTCTAAAATAGAAAGTTATAGAATTCATTTTTTAGAAGAGAAATATATTATTTTAGTTTACAGATTATATAAAATTAAAAAGATTATCAACTAAAAATGGATAGACTATGAAACCGTTTTTTGATGTTCGAAAGATATCTAATTATATTAAATAAAGGATTTCTATGAAATGGATTGAAAAACTAAATATAGAAGAGAGAAATGAAATACTGGATAGATCTTCTTCTGTAGAAGATGTATTAGAAGATGTAAGAAAAATTGTAGATAAAGTTAGGAAAGATGGTGACAAAGCTATATTTGATTTCACTAAAAAATTTGATGATGTAGTACTTGATTCATTAAAAGTCAAAGAAAAAAGAATAAAGATTGCGAAAGAATCTATAGATTCTAGTGTAGAAAAAGCAATCAGAGAAAGCGCTAACCGTATTAAAGATTTTCATTCTAAACAGGTAAGAAAAGGTAGGATAGAGGAAGCGGAAGAAGGAATAAATATAGGTAGACTCTTCCTTCCTTTAGAATCCGCAGGTGTTTATATACCTGGGGGTAGAGCTTCCTATCCATCAACAGCGTTAATGACGGCTATTCCAGCTAAAGTAGCTGGTATAAAACGAGTTATAGCGTGCACTCCACCTAACATAGATTATCAAACACTTGTAGCATTTGATATAGCTGGAGTTGATGAAATATATAAAATTGGTGGTGCTCAAGCCATATCTGCTATGGCTTATGGATCCGACACTATAGATCCAGTAGATATAGTTGTAGGCCCAGGTAATATCTATGTAGCTGCAGCAAAGAGGTTAGTTAGAGATAAAGTAAAAATTGATTTTGAAGCTGGGCCGAGCGAAGTAGGTATAATCACCGATTCTTCTGGAGATCCAGAAATTTTGGCGGCTGAGATGATTGCACAAATGGAGCATGATCCAGAATCTAGAGCTATATTAACGACATCTAGTGAAAGTTTAGCTAGAAAAATAGAAAATAAAATAGATGAATTAATTAAAGATATGGATAGACGTAAAACTATTAGAAAAGCAAGGAAAGATATCTTGGTTGGAGATATCGAAGATTGTATTAATTTTATGAAAAAATATGCACCTGAACACCTTCTTGTAGTTATGAAAAGTGAAAAAAAAGAAGAAAAAATAGCTCAAAACGTATCAAATGCAGGATCTGTATTTTTAGGTATTAATACACCTGTAGCTGCAGGTGACTATGCTACTGGAACTAACCATGTATTACCTACAGGTGGTATGGCGAGATTTAGAGGAGGTCTTAGCGTTGATGACTTTGTACGTAATATAACCGTACAAAGACTCTCTAAAGAGGGTCTTAATAAATTAAGTGACACAATACAGACACTAGCTAAAATAGAGGGATTAGACGCACATGCTAGATCTGTGGAGCTAAGGAAGGATTAGAGATATAGATATTAATAAAGTTAATTAGAAGAGGCAGAACTTTTTTAATTTCGCTTTTAAGAGCCTGTTAGATGAGAGAATATATCAGCGAGGTTGAACCTGGAGATAAAGTGGAGGTTAAAGGATGGATCCATGAAATACGAGATCTAGGTGGGATAGTATTTTTACTATTACGGGATAGATCAGATAAAATACAGATAAAAATAGAAGAGAATGAAGGAAATGAAGATATGTTAGAAATTGCTAGAAATATATCTAGGGAATCTGTAGTTAGTATAAAGGGAAAGGTAGAAAAAGAGGAGAGGGCTCCATCTGATGTTGAAATAGTCCCTACAAGTCTTGATGTATTGAATGAAGCTGAGAGAGGACTTCCGTTAGATCCTAGTGGAAAAGTAAAATCTGAGCTATCTAATAAAATTGATAATAGACATTTAGATCTTCGGAGCGGTGAAGGCCAAGCTATTTTTGAGTTAAGAAGTGAGGTTTTAAATGCTATAAGAGAAAAATTGAGGGATCTTGGAGCAGTAGAAATACAGACTCCAAAGGTGGTTTCTACAGCTACTGAAGGGGGTACAGACCTCTTTCCTATAGCATATTTTGAACAGGAGGCCTTTTTAAATCAGTCCCCTCAGCTTTATAAACAAATTACTATAAATGGACTGGAAAAGGTTTTTGAGATAGGTCCTATATTTAGGGCTGAGGAACATAATACACCACGACATCTGAATGAAGCTATAAGTATAGATTTTGAGAGTGCTTTCTTTGATGCGGAAGATGCAATGAAAGCATGTGAGGATATAATTATAGCTGCATACAAAAGAGTTGAATCTTGTCAAGATCTTTTAGATAAGCTAGATAAAACAGTTGAGGTTCCAAAAAAACCTTTTGAGCGTATAACTTATGATGAAGCTTTAGAGATAGCTAGTAGCGAAGGAATAGATATGGAGTGGGGTGAAGATTTGACGACAGAGGCGGAAAGATATATAGGTGAAACAATTGGTGAGCATTATTTTATTATAGATTGGCCTAATTCTATAAAACCTTTTTATGTACAGCCATATGGGGATTCTGAATTATCTAAGGCATATGATTTACTACACCCCAGAATGGAGTTGATGAGTGGAGCCAAACGTGAACATCGTTATGATGAGTTAAAAAAAGCAATAGAAAAACAAGGCCTAAATTCTTCAAGTTTTGAATTTTACTTAAAAGCTTTTAGACATGGAATCCCTCCTCATTCTGGGTGGGGATTAGGTCTTGAGCGTTTACTTACTACAATGTTGGATCTAGAAAATGTTAGACAAGTAGTTTTGTTTCCTAGAGATAGACAGAGACTAAAACCTTAAAATAGTAATATAGCCAGATATCTGTATATTTTTTCAATATCGATTTAAGTTTTTTCTAAAATTTCCTCTGCTAAAACTAAACTATGTACATTTACTCCGTTTTTTTCTAAATTTTCTTTCCCTCCATCTTGCCTATCTATCACTACTATAATGTCTTCTACTATCCCTCCTTGGTTTCTGACTTGGTCTATAGCTTCTATAGAACTATTACCAGTAGTTATTATATCTTCTATTATTACAATTTTTTCACCCTTATTTAACCTCCCTTCGATTGAATTACTTGTTCCATATTCCTTTTCTTTTTTTCTAATTATAATATATGGTATATCTGCCTTCACACTTGCTATAGCGGCTAAGGGAACTCCCCCCAGTGAAACCCCACCAATTTTTTTAGCGTTTATATCTTTTATTTTATCTGCTATATGTTCACCTATTATATCTAAAGCTCGAGGGTTAGTTTCGAATCTATATTT
>JAHENH010000138.1 GCA_018609935.1 Halobacteriales archaeon
ATAAGACCCTTTTCCTTTAGGTGGGGGATATAATGGACTTTCTTATATTTATGTTTTTGTAGGGTTGTAGTGTTGGTTATCCGAAAGAAGCCAATTGTAGGCTCTAATTGGACATACAACAAAAACACCTTGTGTACGGCAAGGACTGTCGGAACCTAAACCCTCGGAGAGTGAGGGCCTCTGGAATCTCAAGTCTCCCTCACAGAACAGGGAAGCCCCTGACCTCAACAAGTGAGGTGTAAGCCGAACGCAGTAGGTCGGGGTAGTTCACAACGCAGTAGAGTTTTATATTCCATTCGTTTTTTTGAAGATTTTTTCATATATAGTTCTCTATTAGCTACCTATGTTCATCTTTTAGAAAATTAGATATGAAAAATCCTTTTTTTATCATTATTGTTTAATTAATAGGTATATAATTATTCTTTTCTGTTTTTTTCTTTTTCTTAAAACTTCTATCTATATTTTTCCTAAATCTTTCTATAGTTTAAGAAGACCTAGGTTTTTATCTCTCATATATATTTTTATATCGTTCTTTTTAATGATTATTAGGTGTATTTTGTATATTTTGTAACAGGAGTTATTATGGGAGAAAATACATTAATTAATATATGGAAGATAAAACTTGTGTGGTTACTGGTTCCTCTAGAGGTATAGGTAGGGGGATAGCTGAGAAACTTGGTAGTAAAGGTGCGAATGTAGTAGTTAATTATAGGACTTCTAAAGAAAAGGCAAAGGAAGTAAAAGAAGAAATTGAGTCTAAAGGAGGGAATGGAATAGTAGTCAAAGCAGATATAACTAGTACAGATCAAGTAGAAGACATGAAAGAGAAGACACATGAAGAATTTGGTAGGATAGACGTCCTTGTAAATAATGCGGGAATAAACGAGGATGTATTTTTTAAAAATATGACGTATGAAGAGTGGTATAATGTCTTGGATGTCCATCTAGATGGTGCGTTTCACTGCACACAGGCCTTTTATGATGATTTAGAAAAAGCAGAAAATGGACGCCTAATAAATATTTCAAGTATAGTTGGAGAAGTTGGAAACGTAGGACAAGCAAACTATGCTACAGCAAAAAGTGGTATAATCGGTTTCACAAGAACACTTGCATTAGAGCTCGCAAGAAGTGAGACAACTGTAAACTGTGTATCTCCAGGATTTATAAATACGGATATGCTTGACGGTGTTCCAGAAAATGTTTTAGAAAATATAAAAGAAGACACTCCCCTTGGTAGATTGGGGACCGTAGAAGAAATAGCAGATGTTGTCGCATTCATTGCGAGTGAAAAATCTTCATTTATGACTGGAGAAATAGTAGACGTTACAGGAGGGAAAGACCTATAACTTACTTTTTTAGGTTCTTTTTTCTCTAAGTTTTAAGAAAATACTAAATATATTTTTTTATTTATTAAAAAGGGGGGATGTCTTTGTTTATTGTCTTAAGTCGTATTCTTGATATATTATACTGCCACATGCTTTACAGTGTGACGTGTCAGTGCCATGGTATGAAAGTCCACAATTCTGACAGGTTACGTTTACTTTATCACAATGGGTCCATTCTCGTATTATTTTACTTTCCTGTCGAGGTATAATAATTATGGCTGCTAGAATTGATCATACTGTTATCCATCTTCCTTTTTGTGTATATAGAAGGATGTCTCCGAAACCTAAAGTTGACAATGTTACTACTGTATAATAGAAAGCGTCACCGAATGTATTAACTCTGGGGTTTATTATATGTTCAGCTGTATAAAACAAACCTGCTGAGGTGGATAGAAGTACTAACATCATTAATACTAGCTTTTTTACACGTAAGTTATTATCTGAGACTGTTCCAAAGAAAAATTCTGGATCTTTTGTGAAACGGTAGAATCTAAGTAATCGAACAACCCGTATAACTCTCAGAAATCCAATACTTAACAATCCAATCGATACGGGTAGTATAAATATTAATAGAATTGGTAAAATTGAGGGTAAATCAATCGTTGTATATATATTTAAAAACTCAGAGATTCTATTTTCTGCACTATATCTCCGTAATATATATTCAACAAGAAACAAAAATGATACTATTAATTCTATATTCTATAATAGAAATTTTAAACCAGAATCTATTGGATATGTGTCTAGGATGAAAACACCGACAAATAATAGATTTAAAACTAATAAAGTTATATCAACTGTTTTACCAATCAATGTAGTGTTGTCTATTAAACAAAACCGAAATAGTTCTCTATAGTCACCCTTATCGAAATATTTTTCATCCTCATACATGGTAATATAGATTATAAATTAAATCACCCAGGTTTAGGAAGACCAATCTATAAATAATCAATATTTTAGTCAAGAGCTTTCTGGTTTTTAGTCGGTAAAGATTTCGAACCTTGCACCTCCTGAACTGCTTTCTTCTATAGATATATTCCAGTTGTGGGCTTCTATTATATTTTTTACTATGCTTAATCCAAACCCTGTCCCAGAAGAACTCGTAGTATATCCTTGTTTAAAAATCTTTTTTCTGTTTTTATTTGGTATCCCTGGTCCATTGTCTTCTATATAAAATCCATTATTTATTTTTCCTATTTTTATGTTTATTTTATTGTCTGAGTGTTCTATTGAGTTTTTGAAAAGGTTTTCAAATACTTCCCGTAGGAGGTCTGGATCTCCTTTAATTTCTTTTTTATCCTCAATCTCTAGTGTTACATTGTCTTTTTCAACAAAATTCCAGGCCTTTTTAGCGATTTCTTTTATTTCTACTTCTTTTTTATCTATTATTTCTCCTTGTTGTGCAAGTTGAAGAAGGTCCTCTGTCATATCTTCGATTCTAGAAGTAGTTTTTTCGATTTTGTCCAGATTTTTTTCTATATCTTCATTTTCTCTTGCTAGCTCAACTTCTATATTAATTATATTTAGGGGATTTCTAATATCATGGCTTAAAGCATTTACAAAATCATCTAGTTTTTTATTTATACGTTCAAGATCCGATTTTTTCTTTTCTATTTTCTTTTGTTGTTTTCTCTGTCTTGTAATATCTTTTAAGATAATTAAACGTCCTATATAAGTTTCTGTAGAATCAAATAGAGAAGATTTTTCTATCGTATAATAATGAGTTTCATCATCTATATCAATAGAAACTATTGGATCTTCCTTTTTGCCCTGTATATATTTTTGGATTTCTGGGTAATCATCAAGTAAGTTGTTAATGTGGTGTCCTTGAATATCTTTATAGTCTATATCAAAGATCTTTGTTGCTGTCTCATTTATATCTACTAATTTATCTTTTTTGTTTAACACCATAATTCCACTATCAATGTTTTTAAATACCTTATCATGTGCTATTGGTAGAAGGGATAATAGTTGATACTTAAATATAGCTACTCCAAAAGTTATACCTACAAATCCAAAAACAAATGGAGTTGGATCAAAAGGAAATATACCAGTTATAAAAAGAATATTAATAAAACTCCCTACTAAAAGCCCAAGAAGAATCATACTACTTTGACCACGATGAAGATTTTTAGTTGTTAAAAACTTTTCTAATATAATACCTAAGGATAAAAACACAACAGAATAAACATATATTGCCCATGGATACCACAAAGGCCCCCAATCCTCAGATAAGACAGGAGGGGAAGTACCCGGTGAAAGTGATTCTATTTCCAACCATAAAGAATGTATAGGATTAGTTAAGATGATAAAATATACTACTATAGAAATAGATATAAGACCTACAAGATATCTTTTTTTAATCCATTTAGTTCTATCAGAATATATCATACTAAACAACAACAGTGAGGGAGGTACAAATACAATACCAAGATATGCTATTTTATTCCAAAACAATATATGCTGTGTACTAAGAGAAGCTATACGCATACCATCTC
>JAHENH010000139.1 GCA_018609935.1 Halobacteriales archaeon
ATATAAAATAAGATATTTCTAGATCTTTACTAATTATATTTTAAAGTTAGACAAATAAGTATAAAAAATAATATCTCTAGATAAATTTAGGAAAGAATCTAAAAGTTTTATGTTATAATTTTAATATATGGAATATGTCTCTATTAATGGAGCTAAAATACCCTCTATTGGGCTTGGGACTTGGCCATTTACTGGAAGACAATGTTTTGATGCTGTAACTAATTCCTTAGATATCGGTTATAGACATATTGATACTGCACAAATGTATAACAATGAAGAAGTTGTTGGTAGAGCTATAAGACAATCAGATATAGATAGAGAAGAAATATTTTTAGTCACAAAAATACACCCTAACAATCTTTCTTATAATGATGTACATAGCTCCGTAAAAAGAAGTCTAGAGAAATTAAATACACAAATAGATCTTTTATTAATCCATTCTCCAAGCTTAACAACTCCTATAGAAGAAACTATTGAAGCGATGAATGAACTACAAGAAACATCTGATATAAAACATATAGGGGTAAGTAACTTTTCTATTGAACAAATGAAAAAAGCAATAACCTCTTCAAAGACACCTATATTGACAAACCAAATAAAATACAATCCATTTAGAAAAAATGAAGAAATACTAAAATTTTGTCAAGAACGAAACATAATGTTAACAGCATATAGTCCACTAGCGAAAGGACACACATCAAAAAATGGATTAATACACGAAATCTCAAAAAAATATAACAAAACAACACATCAAGTAACTCTAAGATGGCTAACACAACAAAAAAACGTATCAGCTATACCAAGATCGTCTAATCCGCAACATCAAAAAGAAAACATAGAAATATTTGACTTTAACCTAAGCAAACCAGAACTAAAACAGATATCAAATATAACCTAAAAATATGTCTATATACAAAAACATAAGTAAATTTAATATGATACTAATTATTTAAGTAGAAAAAACCTAATAATTGAATAAAATGATAGATATAGATGTTCCAGAAAAAAACGTTGGTGGATGGGATAGAAAAATTAGATATTTTCTTGGTACGTTACTAATAATTATAGGATTAATTGTTGGAATAGGTTCTCAAGGAGAAATCACTGGCATTATTTCAGGACTTTTAGCTATATTTGCAGGAATAGGTCTTTTATTTAATGCTATAACAGGTTTTTGTGGACTAAACCATATTTTAGGAATAAACACCTGTAAAATAGACAAAAACAAAAAATAAACCTCATAAAAAGACAGTATATAACCTATATCATATTGTTTTGATATTATTTATGTCATAGTAAAATTTTTGGTAATATATCTTAGATTATTAAATATTTTTAGTGAAAAATAATTTATTATTGTATTATCTATATGATGTATATAATGTTATCTCGTAGATCTTTTCTAAAAATAGCTACTATATCTCCGATTTTAACTATATCCGGATCCTCAACCCGAGATAATATCTCAAAAGATATTATATATGGGATTATAGATGATGACGAATTTAGAATTAAAGAAGATAAGAGATTCAAGATTACGGATAGATTTTCATCTGTTAGGACATTTGCAAGTTCGTAGATAGAATTTCGAAAATATTTTGTTATATTTGAAACTGTATATTATTTTACGGGATATAATTTTATGGATTGATGAAACAGAGAATATATCGATAGATTCTAAACTTTATTCTTTTGTAGAATCAAAAAGTTATACAGGTACAACTAAGATAGTCAAGTTTAAACCTGAAAAAACAGAGAAATATTCTGATAGTTAAAGACATAAAAATAATAATTATACTAATAATAAAACACAGAAAAACATCTCTGATTTAAATAAAACACAGATAAATGAAACCATTGACGGTATAAATCTAAATAATTCGAAACAAAATATAACAAATAAAACAAAAAATAAATCTATAAATGGAACAGAAATAAATAAAACACAAAAAAATGACAATATTTTACAAAATATATCTTTAAATAAAAATAAAACCCAACATAATAGATCGAATATTAATAATACAGGTTATACTGATATACAAGGAAAAACTCCCAAACTGGTTTTAGTATTTTATTAACATTAATTGGGATAGGTATTTTTTAATTAGATATTTAATCAAGAAAAAATAAAATAATATAAATCTCCAATGATAGATGGATTTCTTATAATTTTTATATTAGATTTATGGATAAGATACTGTTTTTTGTTTTTATTGTATGTTAATGTTTTAACAGAAATTTAGATCTTAGATAGTTTATATAGGGGAAATGTTTCCAATTATATATCCTATTAGGATGCCTAGTATAAGTCCTATAAGAAATAAAGCTATTATTATATTCCTTATTGTTTTTTCTATTTTTTTTGTTTTTTCATTTATTTTTTTATCATATTCATTTACCTTTTTGTTTGTTTTGTCTTCCATTAACTAATCTTTATATTTTTTTATAGATTATTTTTCTTTTTAAATATGTTTTTATGTTATTTTTTATGGTATTTTTTATTATGTTTCTTATGCATGGTCTGTATTATTTGATTTTTTATTATTTATTCTATTATAATCATTTTTTTATTTTTCATTAAAATATTTTATGTTCAGATAAGAAATATATATTCTAGTGAATTTGATAGCTGTGGAATTATGCTTACCAATTAAAGATCTTTTTGCAAAGATAGAAAAAGTAGCTGTAATAATATTTGAAAATCTATATAGTATAGTTAAAATATAGATTGTAGAATATTATGTAGAAATAATAAATAGAAGGCTTACATCTATTAGGATAATTAAGTAAAATAACATCTAAATATTTATTCTACCTATCTATTATTTACAAAATCACTGACTGACTCCAACTTTGGTTGCCTGAAATGCTGGTAATAATGATTTTAATATAAATAATAATTGAAATATAGATAAACATAAAGATACAGTAGATCAGACAATAACAACCTCAAAATATATCTATATATCTAAGGACAGATACTCTAATCACGTGTTGAAAATAATATATGTGTTGAAAATAATATATGCTAAATAAATATTCGAGCAATATTATATATAGGTAATTTAAAAGATGAATATTTTTAATCAGAAATATCGAATAGAGTATTAAATAAACATCTAAAGGAAGTAATATATAGTCCTAATATTCCTTTAGATCAAACATTACCTAAATAAAAATTTAATATTTATTTTTTGTTTTTAATATTTTATATAAGATAATCGAAAGGCTTAGCAGTTCTTTCTACATTTTATTTGATAGATGAAAATAGCTAGGATATGTATAGATGATGAGGTTTTAGTTGGTGAGTATATAGATGGTAAGATAGTCACGGAAGACAATTCTTTTCAGATTGATAATGTAGAACTTTTACCTCCTTGTAGTCCATCAGCTTTTTATTGTATAGGTAGAAATTATGGTGAAAAAATTGATCAAATGGATTATGACGTTCCAGATCAACCTGACTGGTTTATTAAACCAGCTGTTTCGGTTCACCAGCCAGAAAAACCTATAGAATATCCAAGATGGACTGAAAAATTTACATATGCAGGTGAGCTTGCTGCTGTGATCGAGGAAAAATGTAGTGACCTTAAACCAAAACAAGTAGAGAACTATTTGTGGGGCTATACTATATTAAATGATCTCGATGCTTTAGATCAGCCTGGACGTACTGCAAGGAAAGCATTTAATGGATCTGCGCCTCTTGGTCCGTGGATTGAAACGGATCTGGATCCTACAGGTATAGATATGAAGACGGAGATAAATGGAGAAATAAGACAGCAAGCAAATACTGAACAGATGCTTTTTTCTCCTAATAAACTGATTTCACATCTTTCGGAGAGATATACGTTTATGCCGGGTGATGTTATATCTTTTGGAAGTCCTGCAAATCCTGGGCTTATTGAGCCAGGAGATAATATTGAAATCTGGTATGAGGGGGTAGGAACACTAAAAAATAATGTTGTTGAAAATAGCTAAATGAATTAGTAACTAATTACTTTGTTTTTATTAATTTTTTAGTTCTATATGTTTTCTATTTTTTATCTGTCTAAGACATTATTTATAATTATTTTTTATTGTGTTTTATTTATTTTTGTTTTATTACCTTATATCTGAGTATGTTTGATAAAAGTTAACAACCACCGGTTTTTAGATTGTTTAAATATGGATCCTTTAGAAAACTTTAGAACGGCGGTAGATAATGCATCAAAATATCTAGATGTGAGTGATGAAATAATAGAACAGTTTAAGGTTCCCGATAGAGTCCTTGAAGCAAACCTAACAATAGAAACAAAAGAAAATGGAATAGAGACCTTCAAATCCTATAGATCTCAATTTAACAATCTAAGAGGTCCATATAAAGGAGGTATTCGGTATTATCCTGGAGTAGGCAGAAATGACGCTGTCGCATTATCTGGTTGGATGATGATAAAAACTGCTGTAGTAGATATTCCTTTTGGAGGAGGTAAAGGAGAAATAGACATTGATTCAAAAAATAGATCTAAAGAAACTCTAAAAAAGGTGACAAAAGAATACGCAAAAGAACTTAGACCCCTAATTGGTGAAGACAAGGATAGTCCAGCACCAGACGTATATACAGGCCCTCGTGAAATGAAATGGATACGTAATGAATACGAGCGATTAGAGGGTAAACAAGAACCTGCAGTAATTACAGGTAAACCTATATCAAATGGAGGAAGTAAAGGAAGAGTAGAAGCTACAGGAAGGTCAACTGTAATAGCTGCAAGAGAAGCTCTAAAATTAAAGAATAAAGGCATAAAAGACGCTACAGTAGCTATTCAAGGATTTGGTAACGCTGGATCCATAACTGCTAGACTGATGGATGAGTTAGGAGCAACTGTAGTAGCAGTTAATGACTCCTCTGGAGGAGTATATAAAAAAGATGGGCTACATATCGATTTATTAGAAAATCATAAAAATGAAAATGGAACCGTAGATGGGTTCCAGGAAGGGGATTCAATTAGTGATGAAGATTTATTGACATTAGATGTTGATGTTTTGGTCCCTGCAGCTCTTGAAAACGCTATCGATGAAAATATAGCAGATGATATTAAAGCAGATGTAATCTCAGAAGCAGCAAATGGACCTCTTACTAGTACTGCAGGAGATATATTAAAAGATAAGAATGTTGTTGTAATTCCGGATGTTTTAGCTAATGCTGGGGGTGTAGTTGTAAGTTATTTTGAGTGGACACAGAATAAACAAGGTTATTATTGGAATGAAAAAAGAGTTAATAACGAACTAGAAGATAAGATTGTAGATTCATTTAAAGATGTTTTAAAAGAAAAGAGAGAAAGAGACACACCTAACCTAAGAACTGCAGCATATACAGTAGCAATAAGAAGGCTAATAGAAGCATTATAATGTAGTATATGATAAAATAAATATATTGATTTAAAATAGAAATTTTATTAATTTTTTGGTTATTATATATATTTTTGGAATTTGTTTTTTTATTTTTATAGATTAAAATATTTAGGTTGATATAATTTAAATATTGGGAAAGTTTTCTAATTTTGTTTTAAAATTATTTTCTGTTTGTTTGCTATATAGTTATAATTTTTTGGCTTACCTAAAAAACAAAGGCTTTATCGTGGTCTAGGTTATGATAAGAATTTATGAAGACAAGTAGAAGAGACATCATAAAAATAACTGGAACCACACTTGCAACCTCTCTTCTTGCAGGATGTAATACAACAAAAACCAACCAAAACCAAAACCAAAATACTCGACAAATTACTCAATCACCAAACATAGCTGTAGCATCAGAATGGAACAGTATAAGAGCACGTATATGGGATACATTATCTCTTGTATTAGCTGAAAAAAATCAACAAGCCAATAAGACAGCCCAAAAAATATTCGAACGCTTTGAAAGTGCAAACGGAGAATATGGTTCCCATGAAATGCTAGAAAAAACAAACCAATCAAACTATGAAAAATTTGAAGAAGCACTAGGAGAACTCAGAACACAAGAAATTCAAACTGGAAACACTAATAGAGTTAAGGAAAAAGCAATGCTTGCAAGCTCACAACTCTCAGAAGCCCAAAAAGAACTAACTAATGAAAACATAGCTAATATATTAGATCTCCAACTATTAGGAGTAACAATCCAAAATGCAGCCTTTTTAGCGTTATCCCAAAGCTTCCATGCTGTACAAAAGATAGCAGAAAACGTATTAAACAGTTATGAAGAAGCCCCAGCAAGCAATTTCCTTGAATCAACAAATACCGATTTATATAGACAATTCAAAAAATCTATAAACTCAGTTATTTCTGCTGCAGAAAATAAAAACGCTGAAACTGTAAAAACAAAAGCAAGTGTAGCATTTCAAGTAGCAATAGATAGTAGCTATGCAATAGCAAACACAGAAGTAGCTGCAGGTGCAGGACATATAGCAACTCTACAATCACGAGGATGGGATGCTGCTCTACTCCCCTCCTTGGGAGGGCCAACAATATCTTTCTCACATGCAGTCACACTAACAATATATAGAGCACGAACATATGACAGTCAATTGCTAGCATCTAGGGGTGAAACAAATAGAGCTGCACAAATGGCTTCCGACATATTTGCTCACTTTGAAGGTGCTCGTGTACACAGCGCACTTGAGGAAGCAAACACTGGTGTTTATGAAAGATTTGAGTCTGGGCTCTCAGATCTTCAATCAGCAATCAAAAATGAAAATTCCTCAGGTATAACTAAAGCTGTTAATAAAATTGATTCAAATCTAGTAGATGGTATTAGTTCTTTAGCTAAAGGAAATACACCAATACTACAGGCAGCATTTTTTAAGATACGCTTTGCTGATACCTTAGAACTCTATCGTCTTGGATACAACAATATTGCAGCTTCGATAGCTAAGGGATTATTTCAAAGATTTGAACGAAATGAGCTTAATTTTCATGAAACGGTAGAATCCTTAAGTGAAGAAATATATAATCGTTTCGAAGGAGAACATCTTAGTGGTTTTATAGATGCACTAAACAATCAACATGATTCAAGTGTTGAATCTCACTATCAAGGACTAACTTCTACATTGTTAGAATTTGAAACTATGTATGGAAGTACGGATACTGTAAGTGGTGCGGAAGGGGCCTATATTGCTGGTCTTGGTTTTGACTCTGCAGTTTTAGATTACCTTGGTTTTGATAGTCGTGCACAAGAAATAGTACAGAAGGCATTGCAATATTTTGAATCAGGTGCCGGTGGTTATCATGAAGCTCTCGAGAAAGTCGATGAATCTATATATAAGTCATTTGAAACACAACTAGGTGAGATTTCAAATACAGCTAGTAATGGAGAAGAAGTTTATCCGGTTGTGAAACAATTTAATTCAGAGGTTTTAAATTCTATATATAGTATAACCGAAAGTGGTGCTGGATCCTATATAGAAGATTCAGTGGGTATTATGCAGGATGTATTCAGTCACTTCGAAGAAGCCCGGGTACATAAAATGCTTGAAGAAGCAGATCACAACGCATATACTACATTCGAGGAACGGTTAGATGCCTATATTTCAGCTTTACAAGAAGGAAGGAATATAGATAGAGCTGTAAAATTATTTGCTTATGGATCTCTATATGCTCAGTTTGCACTTGTTGACAGCGTTGAAGAATTACCTATTGATTTAGATCTTGCTGGCGTGTCGGGGAGTTCCAGTTCTCAAAATGGAAATGATGGTGAGACGGATCTTCAGGGTGGGCCAAATGTAGTTGAAGATATACCAGAAGATGCCGACCATGTTATTGACATGAATGCTATCTCGTATTCCCCAAAAGAACTAACTGTTTCAAAGGGGGATAAAGTAGCTTGGATTCATGCTGCGGGAGAACCTCACACAGTAACAGCATACGGAGAAAATATACCTGAAGAGGCTAATTATTGGGCATCTGGAGATTTCAACTCAGAAGAAAAAGCTAGAACAGGATGGAAAAATGGTAAGGGAGCAATACAGTCTGGACAATCGTATATACATACATTTGAAACAAAAGGTACACACAAATACTTCTGTATTCCACACGAACCAGCAGGTATGGAGGGGAAGATAACAGTAGAATAAAACTATAATATATTAAAGAACTATCAAAAATATATAAAATTAACAAATTTAACATATATAACTATATTTTAATAAATACTATATCTCCTAAATACTATATATATTTTAGCGAAACAATAGATATTTTTAGATAAATATTTTTATATAGTTAATAAATTTATTATTTATAGAAATAAATTTATAGATTATAAACTTCCATTTTTATGATCTATGTTTTATTATTTCTTTATTTAGAATATAATGGTTTTTTATTTTTTTAGTTTTTTGTTGATTTCTTTTTTTATTTGGTTTCCTTGTTTTATATTTTCTGCAGTTGTAACAACCCTATTTTCTTGTACGCTGGATCCTGTTCTTATTAATAATCTTAGGTTTCCGTTGTTTCCTGATCGTGTTATTTTTCCTTTTATTCCTGATTTAGATCCGTGCCCGCTTCCATCTATTGGTCCTGGTATTATCTTTTTGACATTTTTATGTTCAGCAACTTTGTATATAATGTTTTTTCCTTTTCTGTCTCCTAGTATAGTTGAGTGTTTTCCACCTATTTTTTCTCTTGGTGGTAGTTTGACAGTTTCTAGGTTTTCTTTATTGTTTTTTTTCTTAATAGCTTCTATCAAGGTTTCTCCATCTTCTAAATATACATGAAATAGTTTGTAGTGTAGTTTCTCTCTTAATCTATCTATTATTTGTTTATTTCCTGAAAGATAGACTTTTTCGGGTTTTTTTCTATGTATTGAGTCTATTATTCTGTCTACAAAATTTCTAATTTCTTTTAATTCATATTTATCATCCATAGGACTAGTTTTTATTATCCGTTTTCCAAGGATTTCTATATCATATAGAATATAAATTATGGCTTTCGACCTAGTTGTCTCTATTGCTATTGTGTCTGAATTTTTTTTATGACACATATGACAGTAATCACCAGGACGTTCTAGTGTGGTTGAGCAATGTCTACACTTCATCTATTTAAAGTTATATTTTAGAGTTATGTAAGAATTTCTAATTTTTAAAAAATTAACTATATATCTTATAAATCAAAGATAGACTGATATTTGTTTTATATATTTTATATTTCTTTTCTTTAATCTATATAGGGCTTTATATGTCGGTTTTTGAATATTCTTTTTGGAATTGTTCGGGTATATATTTTTTTAGTGAGTTTGGTATATAACTTAAAAATAGAGGTGCAATAGTTGGTAACAATCTTCTAAATATTGTATATATTGTTCCAGTTATAAGTGTCATTATAACTATATATTTGAATATATTATTTAATATTAGAATTAGTGGTATTCCTATGGCTGTCATGAGTAGGAAGTCTTCTGCGGATCCGTCATATCTTATCCATCTTTTAGCTTTTTTCCATTCTCCATTTATGTGGTCGTATACTGCTTGGTCTGATTTTTTCTCCCAGGGTCTAAGTTCAAAGCTACTGCTATATTTA
>JAHENH010000140.1 GCA_018609935.1 Halobacteriales archaeon
TACAAAGCGCAGCGATAGCCAAGCTTTTTTTATACTTGTTTTCTAATTTATCAATATTCGGTCTAACCCTATCTAAAAATTTGTTTTCCTCATCTTCAAAATATAAATTCTCAAATTTTCTCTGAATAATGTCATTATCATTCTTGTTGTTTATTAGAAATTCTACATCTTGTTCTGATAAATATACTTCATTATTTTCTATAGTAGCATTTGTAACATGATATGAGAATTCCAATAAATCGTTAGCTATAACTTTTTTCCCTTTTCTTTTAAACAAATGGGCAACAGTCCCAGACCCACTGAAAGCATCAAGGACAGAATTATATTCTAAACCTGAAATTTTAGTTTCAATAAAATCTAATAATTTCCTTTTATTACCCATGAATCTCATTTCAGGGAATTCAGGTATTTTATTTCCAGAAAGATCAAATTGAACCATTTTATAGTTATCCTTCCCTATTTATTTGAATTAAATTTTTTGTAAACAGTAAACAAAACAACAACAGTAAACAAAAACAAAAGAGGCTGGTTAAATAAAAACTAAATGGTAGGAATATTATCCATAGATATAGAGCTGTTATAAATTCCCAACTCATTTTTTTATCCTCTTTTTGTGGTTTGTTTTAGATTGTATATATCTGATGTATAGGTCGTATAGAAATCCAAGACATAGTATACCTCCTCCGAAAAATCCTACAAGGTGTAGTCCTGTTGGAATACCGGATCCAGCTGTTTCTGTACTTGAAACCCCTGATATTTTTGATGGATCCGCACTAACCCCATTATCTATATCTATATCGTTTATTTGTTGTCCTTGGTAGAATCCGTATTGGTATCCGAAAACAAATGCTATATAGAAAACAATAAATATTGTTCCAGCAATCTCTAACATTCCAAGTATTTCTTCGAGGTTATATCCGTATATTTTCATAATAAAAACACCCCTGATAGGTATCCTAGTATTGTAGAGCTACATAGCATTGGGAGTCCTGCATGTCCAGGTCTATCTATTTTTTGTATCTGTATCTGTAACAAAACAAATCCTACCATAAAACCAAGTAGGCTAGTATATGCTGGAAGGTTCAACCCTAAAAATCCAGTTGTATTGGGGTGGAAGTGTGCTGCAGATATGATTAAGGTACTTGGTATTACTGCATCTCCTAATCCAAGAATCATATATTGTTGTCTGTCTCTCTCAAAATCTTTGTTTCTTAGTTGTTGTTTCCATTCTGATAGGTCCAGGTTTCCGAGTGGGATTATAAACATTGCTGGGAACCAATCTGGGAAATCAAGGGATGCAAGTGTTTTCATATGTCCTGTTATGTATACTGATATGAAGTCATAGAGTGCCATCAAGGCTAGGAAAATTATTGCTGGAACTATACTGAATGACAACCCAATAGCTAATACAGCAAACCCACCAAGTAATACTCCTTTAAGGTTTACTATATACCATTTACTTGAGAATAGGATATGTTTTATGGATAGTACTAGTAGGCTTGCTAGGATTATTGATTCTATAAAGGTTGGTTTAAGATATCTATATATTAGATAGGAGCATACAGTTACTGTTATTGCTGTACTGTATCTGTTTGTTGGGTTTTTTATTAGGTCTATTATTTTGTCTGGAGTTATACTATAAATGATTTTTTTGAGTTTATAGATTGGATGGAATATTTTTTTGAGATATCTATATATGTTTAGTTTGTAGGCTAGTATTATTAGGTTTGATTCTATGATTATTATTGTTAGTACTATGAATCCGTTTTGTATGTTTTGTGGGTTTTGGAATAGCCTGATATCTTTTGTTTGTGTGTTTGGTATGTGGTTTGTTTTTAGGTAGAGTGCTAGTATTGGTACTGAGATAAAAAATAGGAATAGAATCTGTGTTGCTAGCTGTCTGTCTAGATTTATTTTTATTTTTTTTAGAAAATTTTTGACAACCATTATTTATTTTTGTTTTCTTTTTTGTTTTTGGTTTGGAGGGTGGTTGGTGTCAGTTTAGAGTTGTTTTGGAGGTATGCGCGTATATTAGATAGGTGTGCATGTTTGACGGACACTTGACTATATATATGTCTATGTTGTGTTGTGGTTTTGTTTTTGTTT
Organism: Halobacteriales archaeon; assembly: GCA_018609935.1. The sequence goes on from JAHENH010000140.1 coordinate 2,107, forward strand.
CCGTCAAAACAGTCTGTATATTTCATAGATACAAAACTTGAAATAAGTTTATGTATAGCGGTTAGAGGTTTGACAGAAAAACAAACACAACAATTCTTTTCTATGTCAACGCCTTCCTTGGGTTTATTTTTTATGTTGGGTAGCATATTTTTTTCTAATGTCAAAAACCATATCTATGGTTTGTCTGTATGGTCTGTAACCCATGTACGACTCATACCTACAATCTTTGATATCTCTCTGACACTCAACCCAGCATCTCTTGCACGCTGCGCATCATCTATCTTTTGTTTCTTCCTAGCCTTTTTTTCCTTTTTCTCCAACGCATCAAAAAACTCATCCTTAGAAACATATTTATCAGTACCACCCTCAAGACGGCTTTTTTTCTCTCTTGTAAGATAATGATAGACATCCTTAAGATGTGTATCTGGCTCTATATCCTCCCACTCCAAAGTCTGTTTCTTCTTAAATAACTCATGCCCATCATATGGATTATAGTCAAGATCATGCACAAGGCTAAGACCACGCCTTTTAACAAGAATCCAAACATCAGCTAGACTTTTTAGGTCACGATCAAGTTGATCGCTTGATGGAAGATTCATAATCAAATACTTTTGTTCTACACGACCCATCGATACAATCTCACGTAATGCCTTATTTGTAGCACTTGCAGCCTCATATTTATCAGCACCAACTTCCGCCTCATCAAACACAATACTTGAACCCTCAGGTTTATCCGTATAAAGATTTGTTACTTCTTGGATGTCTAGCGAACATTTGTCTTTAGTTAACCCATCATCAGTCCTATCGTATTCATCTGCAAGCTTTAAAGACAATGTTGTTTTCCCTGTACCTGTAGCGTTTCTATGATCCGAAACAATAATTTTCAGGTCTCTATCTTGCCGAACCCGTTTCCGATATAGATTATCTAGAAAATTATCATCACCTGGCAGATCTTGGTTTGGTATTTCGTTTGGATCCGAATCCTTACTACTCATATCAATAATCTATAATAATTTATGGTCAAGTTCTTTTTCAGGATCCAGATCAACTCCAATATCTGATAGGAAACTTCCTGCTATCCGGTATGCGTTTTTAAGGATTGATATATCTATCTCGCATTCTTTTGTTTTTGTCTGAATTTCTGTATTCCGGATGTTTTTAACTTTTAACCGATAGGTTGCTCGTATTGGGCTGTCTGTATTCAAAATACTTGATAACCCCCAAAATTCTAGTTCAAGTGGAGGTTGTTGGTTGTGGCTTACAAGTTCTATGTCTTTTATTTCTTGGTCTGTAATTGGTGTTGGAACCCTCATCCTACCTAAAAAATTATATCTTTTCTGTATGTGGTTTTCCACTATTTCCTCTACTTCTTTAGTATCAAGCTCTCCATTGTTTTGTTGTCTTGCTTTTTGCCGTATTTTTTTTCTTTCTTTTTGTGTTGGTTTGTCCCAGTAGTATTTTGCTTTTTGTTTGTAGTTGTTGTATAGTGGTTCTAGTTCCATCAGATAGCTTTCCAGTTTACTTCTTAGTAGGCTGGATGCTAGGTAGTTTGAGATTCTTCCGCTGCGTCTTTGGGCTTCGATTTCTGAGAGTTTTTCTGTTACGTCTTTTCTTGCGTCATATATTTGTTGCAGTCTTCGTGTTTGGCTGTAGTTTGATGGATCGTCTACTGTATCCATTATTTTATCTTCTTCATTTCTTTGTTTCATCTTTTTTCACCGTTGAGGAGTTCGTCTAGGTCTATGTTTTGGATCCATATTCCTTCGCTATATACATCTATTATCAGACTAGTTTTGTCTGTTATATTGTGTAGTTTGCTTCCGTCTTCTGTTAGGTTGCATATTATGTTTGAGTGTTTTCCTGAATGTTTGTTTGCTTGTTGTTGTGCGATTCTTCGTTTTCTTAGGAGTAGGTCTCCACGTGGGTCTTCGCTTCCTTCCTTTTCTTTTTGTTTTTCTTTAGATTTTTTTTGGTTTTTTGGTGGAGTAGTTTCTTTTTTCAGGTCTTTCATTTACTACCAAGAATGTTTCATATGTTATTAAAACCTGTTTCAGTATTTCTTCAAGAAATCTTATGGAAATTGTTGAGTATATATTTGGTATATATTATAGGATTTCTTCTATGGGGTTTTATATAGGTTTTATATTTTTGTTTTAAGCAGATATGCCGGAAAAATCGAGAATCTATGAAGAAACGATTGGGAAAATAGGAAGAATCAAAGACAAAATACGAGAAAAACAAAAAACTCTAAAGGTATATGATGAGTTATCGCAGCAACGTGTAGAACAAAAACTATCCCCAATACAGAAACGTATTGAGCCAGGTGGAGATGGAAAGCCAGCCCGTCTTGTAAGGGCTGGAATTTCTGCAACCTTTCGTACTGTAGGGGTTGCAGCTGTAACCCTAGTAGTTATTGCATTTATAGTGTCTGAAATAGACACTACAATGCCGGATCCAGAGAATTCGGATCTGCATAACGCAACAAATGACACAATAAGTACTACTGGAGATGCCCTCTCGCTTGGAGCTGTAGCAATCATCATAATGATAGCTGTATTGATGCTACGCCTCATATCTGGTATAGGAGGAGGCGGCGGTGGTAGAGGAAGATAAACCCCTCTTTCTGGGATCCAGCCAACACATTCTGCATTCCCTTTCCATATTTCCATACTTCCGAGATTACAGATATACAGGCAGGTTTTCTGTCTATCCCATAAAAAACCCAAAATCTGGAATATATGAGTAGAAAAATAATAGCGGTAGGGATAGGTCTAGTATTATTAGTTGTAACTATATCTCTTGTAGGACAGACATATACAGCGATACCTCGCTCAAACAAATCTGTAACAAATGAAACAGTAACACAGGATATAGATAACTGGGTACAACTTGATGCAGCTGGGAATCAGTCAGCTGAGGCATATGATGATGAAAAAGTCTACAACAGCAGTGATGTATTATTAAAGGAAGATTCAGACTATAGATGGAGTACCGATAATATTTCGATAAAGTTTCTTTCTACACAGAATACAAGTGATGGATCAACTGCAAAAATAACATACAACTATAGTGTAAAACCAGAGAAAGCTAGAAACCTTGCTACAACAATATCAGGTTTCTATAGTATAGCTGCAACCGCTGGAATCCTAATGGTTATAGTAATGTTTCTAAAAATACTAACAGGTATAGGGTGGGGTGGTAGGCGATGATGGAACATATCTATATAGCAGTATTGCTTATTTCGTTTTATCTATTCAAGATTGCATTAGTTGACCGAAAAGCAGAACTACTATTGTTTCCATTGTGTATGGCGTTGTTTTTTATGGTAGGGTTCAGCAGTCAGAACATACAACTTGTAGTTGATGGAAGCCTAGAATTCACTCGCAGTAACCCATTAATGTATCTTGGATTTTTTCTTGGACTCCTCAACCTTGGACTTACAGTTCTGTCGTGGCTGGATAAACTACCAGAACCAGAAAGAAAAAAACAATATAAAAGTGATAAATTATGACGGAAAAAAATAGAGGTAACGGAAAACAACAACAACAGCAAAAAGACAACAAAAAACGGAGGCATGCGAGTATACATCGTGCTATGGGGCAGGCTCCAAGTTCTTCCGAGCTATCTATGGGTAGTGATCTTATTGAAACCCTTATTGATAGTGATCTTCCTGAGGAGCTTGCTAAAGAGATTGGGAACGAAATCAGTCGTGATTGGGCGTTAGCGAACCTGAAAGAGGATGAACTACGGGAGAGAAAGTTTGATTTGCGGAATACACTAGAAAAAATCTTTAGTAGTTATCCGCCACCTGAGAGTTTTTTGAAAGGAGAAATCCGACAAGAATTCGGTTTTGATGATACAAAAGAACCCTTAACTCCACACCAGAGACGGCAGATAATTGATGCTGTAAACAGTTTCTACGCACGGGCTACACGTAGCCGTGGCGGATGGCAACAAGAAGTACTTGCTGAACAAAGAAGTGAACAGAGAGTTGTTGAGGGAAGACAGGAAGAAAACCAGGGCTGGATCCGGAAAATGATAGGATAAAAACAAAAAAATTGGTGAAATAAAAAACAAAATGGCTTCTGTATTGTCGTTGTTTATATGGTTTTTCGCTGCTACTGGTTTCGGAGCTGTAGTGTTTCTTTTAGGTGCAAGGATATCTGATAAAGCTGCTGATAGCTTGATGGATCTTGCTACAAAAATGAAAAGCAGAGGATATACATTGATTTTGTTAAGAGATGAAGACGGGAATTTTGATTTACAGCGTGCAGAATTTGAACCACAAAACCGAGGATACTGGATTCATAACGGAGACAGTAAAGAGTTCTATAGTGCGAAAGGAAAGGGTGGACAGCCTGGAAGATTCTATAAAGCCGGTCTTGTACCAGCATATAGTGGATTAGGTAGTGTTATAGATTTTTCTGCAGCTGAGATTGCTAGGCGTGCTAGGGTTCGGTTTGAGGAGAGTCGTGAAAGGAATCCTGGAAAGATAGAGAAACATACGAAAAAACTTGCTACTGATGGTGGACAAATAGTGAATAGTTTGCATGACAGGGTTCGTACTTCTATGTCGGACCACAAGGAGCATTGGAGGAATAATCTTGTTGAATTAGAAAAGACTCTTGAGGATAATGGATATAGTAGTGCTGATGTTGATTTTGAAACTGTAGATGTGGAAGAAAACGGGGACGGATTGGTTGATATGTCTGGGGAATTACTTGTGGAGCTTCCTGAGAAGGCTATTGTGGATCCAAGGGATGTGATGAATATGGCTCCATTCGACATCCATCCTGGAGATATGGATCGAGTTGAATTTAATGCGAAAGCATCTGAGAGTGGTTTGTTCAGCCATATGGGAGCTATCGAGGGAATGATGATACTTGCTGGTGTCATCCTTGGTTTTGCCCTTGGATATGCTACTACAGGTGGTGCTGGAGCTAGTGTGGGTAGCGCTATACCTATGGCTCTATCGTTTGTTTTTGGGGTGATAAAATAATGGAAAGTGATATTGAGGTGGTAGAGTAATGGGTGTTTTGCGTATACTTCCAGCTGGTGATATGTGGGAGGTCGAAGGAAATGGAGCTGTATTGAAGCGTACAAAAACAAAAAAAAGAGCTATGAGTTATGCGAGGAAGAGAGCTGGACCTGGAGATGTATTGATGGTTCATGGCCAACATGGAAAAATATTAGACCAGATAGAACTATGAATACAAAAATAAATATAGATATATCACCGGTCTGTGGCCAAACACAAGACTTTGGATTTATTGTCTGTGTTGGTCTAAACAGCTTTTTAGGTGATGTATAGATGAGTACAACCCTGGAAAAATCTCAAGAAGCTATAGATAAATACAGGAGAGGGGAGATTTCTGATACAGAACTAAGGAGTAGATTAGAGGACATAACAGGAAGTAAAAGAGAGATACAAGCCCTCAGAAACCAAGCACAACAAAACCAGCAACAACAACAGCAACAAAACCAGCAACAACAGCAGAGTCAGACAAAACTTGAGAAGTCCCAGAAAGCTATAGATAAATACAGGAGAGGGGAGATTTCTGATACAGAACTAAGGAGTAGATTAGAGGACATAACAGGAAGTAAAAGAGAGATACAA
>JAHENH010000141.1 GCA_018609935.1 Halobacteriales archaeon
ACAGTTAGAGTTTCTTCGACTGTTGTAGATTGGAAAAATTCTGTCTCATTTATAGATTTATCTAGTATATCATCAAAGTTTCTGTCCGCATCTATTGTATCTATTAATCCTATCCTATGTTATCTCCGTGTATTAAATATTTTTTTGGCTTTTTCTGTAGTATCTTGGTTTAGTGTATTTATTGGATCTAGGTCTAGTATTTTTTCTATTATTTCTGGTACGTATCTATTAAATATTTTGTCTCCATGTTTAAAGGATAGTGGGCGCTTTGCAAACCTGAGATAAGATTACTGTTGAGTGCAGGGGCATCTGTGACAATGCCCGAACCATCTATCGACGACCCAATCCTCTACCAATGTAAGTCGGCGAGAGGCGTGAAACCTCCATGGCTTCCGACTACGAGAAGTCGGTGACTTCTCTGGAAGCCACGTCGCTTTAGGGAAGGGAGCATGTCACTAAGAGATATAGTTTTTGTCTTTTCTTTAATTCTAAATAAATATTTCTTGTTTTTCTTTTAATTTCTGTAGAACAATATTAGTATTGAAGTTTTATTGGGCAGGCTTCTGTTTTTTGAGTTCTCTTTTGAATTTGAGTTGTCCCTCTTTTACTTTTTCTTCTAATTCAGTACAGACATACTTTCCAAATCCATCAAGAAATCTATTCTCTTCATTTTCACCTTCATAGACTTCATCAGAGAGTTTCTCAACAAGACATTTTAAAACATCCTTTGGGGTTTCACCATCTTTTTTAAGACTAAGAAGTTCACTATACACACTTCTTTCAACCCAGATACATTTTCCCTTCATGATATGAAAAAATAGTTTTTTTGTCCCTATCTTTAATATCTAAAACAATTATAGATCTGGAAGCTTTATTATCTATCTCTTTATTGTAGTGGTATTTTTTCTATTAGTTTTACTTTTGTAGGTACTCCTTCTCTTATTTTTACGTGGTATAATGAACCACAAGATTTGCATTCCACCTCTCCTTCATAGTTTCTGTAAGCAGTGGAGAGTACAATCTCCATGCCACAGCTTTTACAATCTATTATTGCCATAACAAATTATGTATAGGTATTCAAGACTTTAATAGTTTTATATAAATAGAGAAGTTTCTTATAATATGCTAAACTTTCACAGGAAAAATTAGTCAGATTTTTAATAATTTTTTATGATAAATTAATTTTCACAAATAATCAATTTGTCTTAAATAGACTTAATCATAATTTTATGAAATAGTCTTCCAAACTAGAAATACAATCGTTTATAGAACTTTCATATCCTTTTTCTCCTTCTTCAGTCAACATAGAGAAATTTTCAAATATCTAGAAAAAAGGAGAAATAACACCACCAATAATTTTAAGGATCATTAGAGATCAACTGTTAAAACAAGTATTATATATATTATTCGACGTTACCTCATAGCTATGTGTAGTAATTGGTGTTGAGTTGTATTCAAAACCTAATAATATCTGAAAACAAGGAATCTAATAATAGTGAAAAAATGGGAGATTTAGAACTTTCAAGCCCCGTCTTCGAGGATGGTGGAGTTATACCCGAAAAATATGGATATTTAGAACAAAACATCCATTCTCCATTACAGATCGAAAACACTCCAGAAAATGCAGAGTCTCTTGTTTTAGTTATGGATGATCCTGATGCAGGAGAACCTGCTGGAAAAATATGGGATCATTGGATTATATAAAATATAGATCCTAACAGAAAAGAAATCCCCGAAAAATGGATTTCCGAAGATGCTATAGAAGGCAAAAACGAATGGTGATATAGGATACTGAGCTCCGAATCCTCCAGATAAAACACCCTATTATATCACTTTATATTCAACTATACGATGTACTTCCAAGCCCCTATATTATTCTACTTTCTGTTTTTTTATTATTTTTATTTTGAATCTATTTTTCTTTTGAATGTAAATTAATATAGAAAAATAATAAATTTTCTTTTTTTATTTCTCCAGAAAAACTACGTCCTATCAGTACTTATTTAACAATTGATTTATTATCTAATAATAAATAAAGGAGGTAGATTTGACAGAGGAAATTTCAAATAAGATGCAAAAAGCAGGTATAACAGGAGCTGGAGGAGCAGGATTTCCCACATATGCCAAATGGAAGAGACTCGATGATGTTGATAACCTCTTAATAAACCACCAGGAATCTGAACCCAATTTCCATAAAGATAAATGATTAGGAAAAGAAAACCCCTAACAGTTCAAATTACTTTGTGATCGTTTTCTATCAACGGGTGAAATCGATCTAATTGTTTTTGGTGCTAAACAAAAAGATAGAGAGAAATGGATGGTGTCCCTTGAAGATGAAATAAATAGTTCTATATATACCATTGAAGATCTTCCAATAGACATAGAAGAAGAGTTTGGCGTAGTTTTTGGCTAAACAGCAGATTTGTATGGATTTGGTATTGAAACTGTATTGTTAGGAAGAGTGTCACCTCGTGAACTACCCACTACCGTTCCTACGCTGACGCTTTGGAGTGGAAGGGGTTTCCTGTTTCGACCACAAGACTTGCAGAAACATCACAGAAACTAATTTATTCTTTGTGTTCCGCAGAGGTTTCAGTGTCCGCAGGCGTAACTTCGGCAAGTCCCTTACCTAAAATATTCTGTGTTGCGTTATAATCTCTATCTGTCTCATAACCGCAGGATGGGCACTTGTGTTCTCTCTGCCATAGCTTTTTGTCAGTCTTGACTCCGCACTGAGAACATTCTTTACTGGTATCCTTCGGGTCTACTAAGACTACTTCTGTATTGGCACTCTCAGCCTTATACAGTAGTAGTTGGATGAATGTTCTCCAACTGGAATCAAGCGTGTTTTTACTGTTCATTTCTCCCTGAATCATTTCACTGATATTAAAATCTTCTAACACTATCTTATCGTAATTATTGACATAAGCATTTGATAGCTTATGTAGGAAATCCATACGCTGATTCTTCACTCTTTTGTGGAGTGTGGCTACTCTTTTTCTCTGCTTTTCATAGTTGTTACTGCCTTTATCTTTTCTGGAAAGATTCTGTTGCTCTTTTTCCAGTCTTTCTTCGGCTTTCTCTACATTCTTCGGATGTTCGATTCGGTTGCCGTCACTATCTACTATGAACTTATGGATTCCAATGTCGATTCCTACTACCTCAACATTTTCAGAATCAATACACTCTATTTCAACAGGTTCTTCTTCGGTCTGGAAGATAGCGTACCAGTCACCAGCACTATCTCTTTTGATGATTACGCCTTTGACCTCTCCCTCTATCTCTTAGTGTACTCGAATAGGTATTTTTCCTATCTTCGATGACTTGAGTTGGTCAAGCCTGTTATCCGTCTTTTTCAGTTTGAAACCTGACTGATTATACTCGAAAGTCTTGAACCATCCTTCGCCTTTGAACCGTGGTTTCCGACCTTGTAGCCGTTCTTCTTTTTCTCGGACAGAGATTTCAGGTTGTCATACAGTTGCTTTATCACCATTTGCAGGACTTTACTGTGAACACTTTGTAGTTCCTCCCACTGCTGTTTTATTTCAGGTAATTGTTTCTGTAGCTCGTAGCGTGAAGGAATTTCTTTCACCTCGTTTAGTTCTTCAAGGAAGTAGTTGTAGACCTGTCGGCACAGTTCAAGATGCTTCTCCAGTTCTTCTTTGTCTTGTTCTGAAGGGTAAAGACGGTACTTGTAACTCCTATCCATAACTCTATATCACCGTCTCCACAGTTAGAACAGTTTATCTCTTCAACCTCGTCATATCTCATATCGCTGGGTAGAATCTTTGTTTCGCATTCGCTTGCGTCTCCTTTCTATCCGCACTCTAAACATTCAGCAGTTACAGAACTCACTCTTCCCCACCTTGTTGTTCTACATATTCTTTGAGTTGGTCGAGTGTGACTTCTCCAGTGGTGATAAGGCAGTAGCTGTCACTCCAGAACACATCCTTCCACAGCTTTTCACTGATGTCAAAGCGGTGTCTGATTGCCTTGCTTGTACCTGTCTTCAACGCATTAATGAACTTCACTAAATCTGTAGTAGGTTTGCTGGAAAACAGGATGTGGATATGATCTTCATCCACTTCCTGATTCGTAATCTTCACTCCATAGTTCTCTGAAATGTTTTTGGTTCGACTCTTCAGTTCATCCACTATTTCATCGTTGTCAAAGATTTCTCGCCTATTACTTTACTACTAGTATCAAGTGGTAGTTCAGGCTGTACACTGAATGTGATGAACTATCCAAGCTGATACTCCATACTGTAATATTCTCTACAACTTTTTTATTGGTTGTTGGGATTCATCCCCAACCTAAAATCCAAAAGATTTGAGGGAGAGAACTTCTCACCTACAAAGTTAAAATTACTAAGGGTGAACTTCCTATGATTATGGATAAATAGTTAACAATACAGAAACATGCTATAATATCTATAAAGCAATGGAAAATGATAGCAGGATATAGAAGAATATCTAAAAGATGAAGGATTGATTCTTGTGGAGGGAGGGGCCTGGATGGTGCCTTGAAATTGAAGAACCTGCAGAGTTCGGTGTGAAGAAAAAACCAACTGTATTATGGTAATATTATATGTATTAATTCAGGACGATATATATATAGACTCAAAATAGAGAATATAAAATAATTTTTACCATTATTATATATTGTTTATAGAAAATTATTTTTCTATATCTAACTTCTTAATTTTATTCCATTAATAAATAAAGAGATCTCATATTCGTACAAACCCATAAAAAATAAAATATCATATATTAATCTATACTATGAAGAGTGCACTTTTAAAAGATAGAAATTAATCTATACTATGAAGAGTGCACTTTTAAAAGACAAAACTGCAATAGTTACAGGGGGATCAAGTGGGATAGGAAGAGGAATATCATTAGAACTTGCAAAACATGGTTCAGACGTTATAATAGCAGATATTAGAAAAGACCCAAGAATGGGGGGAGAGCCCACACACAAAAAGATTGAAAATAAGACAGAAAATAACTCAGAATTCGTGAAGTGTGACGTATCAAAAACGTCTGATATAGAAAATCTAATAGAAAAAACTGAAGATCACGGTCATGAAAAAATAGATATATTAGTAAATAATGCTGCTATCCTCAAAGAAGATGATTATGATATATCTGAACAGGAATTTGAAACATATTACAATATAAATGTCAAAGGATACTTTTTTACTTCAAAACTTACAGCAGAAAAAATGGATGAAGGTAGCATAATAAATATTGCAAGCGTAGAATCATTAGAAGGATTAGGGCTAAGACCAGTATATGGATCCACAAGAGGAACAATAAGACAAATGACCTTAGCATTAGCAGACAGATTAGCTCCAAAAATAAGAGTGAATATGATCCACCCCGGATTAATTGATACTGCTATGGCAAGAAAGGACACAGACATATTTGAAGATGAAAACGTACTTCAAGATTTTATAAATAGAGTTCCCCTTGAAAGATATGGGAAACCAGAAGATATCGGAGGTCCTACAGTCTTTTTAGCTAGCGACCTTTCAAAATATATTACTGCATCTGAAATAGTAGTAGATGGAGGAATGACATATACTTTCTAAAATATAGTAAAAAATAATGAACACATGATAAGTCTAGAGAATAATGTTTTAGTATTTTTTAGAGTTTCAGTACTGGTTTTAGGCATCATACTCACAGTCACTAGTTTTAAAGCCTATAATAGAACGAAAACTAAATACTTAAGGTATTCAACAATAGGTTTTGGCATAATCACTATAAGAATTTTTATAGAAGGTTTATTCTTTGAGATTGAAAACTTTGATTTAGTTTTTGTCCATATAATAGAATCATTCTCAATATCTATAGGAGTAAGCTAACCCACCCCTAAAGGGTGGGGTTTCAGCGTGGACTCCCGTTCTGGCCGATTCCTCGGCAGGAGGGTAATACTCTCCATTCACCTTCAGCGTCCCGCTGTTTAGGGCAACGCCTACGGGTGCCCCTCCACCGTCCCCAGTTTGGTTACGACGGAGATACCGCAAGCCAATATTTTTCGCCGCGTTGTAGTCGGCGTGGTTCTGGTAGCCGCATTTCAGGCACTCGAAGTCCTCACCGTTGCGGTTGTCCGGATGCGTAAACCCACACGAGGAACACCGCCGCGACGTGTTCTCCGGGTCTACTTGCATTACGTCGATACCGTACTCTGCGGCCTTGTATTCGACGTACTCGTACAGGCGGTCGAACGCCCACTTGTGCCCCCACGACGCCACAGTACGTTCACGAACATCTGTTAAATCCTCGAACGCTATCACCGAACACTCGTTTTCGTGGGCTTCAGCGACCAGTTTGTTGCTGATTCGGTGAAGCGTGATTTTGAAGCGGCCTTCCTCTTTGCGACCGATCGACTGGATATTTTCGTGTGCCCACCGTGTCCCGTGTTCCTGTAAGTCGCCACGGCGGTTCTCGTATTCACGTCGCCAATGGTCAAACACATCACCAGTCCAGAACGTCCCAGTTGAAGCAACTGCGAGGTTGTTCACGCCGAGGTCAACGCCAAGCACCGTTCCGTGCGTGGTCGTTGCCTGTTCCGACATGTCGGACTCCACTTCCTTCTTGCAGTGGATGTGAAGCATCCAGTTGCCGTTCGTGTAGTGCAGTTCTGCCCCCGTTGTTTCGTATTCGTCTGAGAAGAGGTATTCAGCATAGGGTGTGTCTCGCCCGTCGTCCGGCAATATGTAGTCGGCTTCGATGCGACCGTCTGTTGTGGCGAGACTTACGTAGTCGTCGTGGAAAGTGGTGGTGCGGTGGTCGTAGACGACGTGTGGACTGGTGAAGTGTGGCATCGACGCTTTCTTGTCTTGCTTCCACTTCTCGACAACGCTTTTGCAGGCTTCAGCGGCTTTGTTTCGAGCGGCTTGGACGTGGTTGCTGTGCAACTGTGTCTCGTCGCGCACATCCTCGTATGTTTTGTCGTGGAGCGTGGTCTTGCTCGTCGTGATGTATTCACCATGGAAGGCGTGGCACGTCACGTAGTTAGCGGCCCACAGAAATTCGTCTACGGTGTCGCGGAGAAGTGCAGCGTCGGCACTGTCTACGTCAAGTTTCACGGGAACAGTCCGACGCTTCTCCATACATCATATGTATCCTGGATGGTTCAAAAATATTGGGGAGTCGGCTCTGTTGTAGCCGGTGGATTGTTACACAGAGCTTACGCGCTTCCTCCCACCCCTGAAGGAGTGGGTTTCCACGCTGTTACCGCTATGATATTTCTTTTAACATCTGTTAAAGAGATAAATCAGAAAGTATAAGATAGTTAGGTTTTTTTATAAAATATCATATATTCAACAGGTTAGCACAATAATAAAATATATAAATTACAAATATAGAAAAACACTATACAATCAGTCTAACAGAAATCAAGAGATTGATAATCAATTTATTTGATCCATAACTACTGCAAGAAATACTTAATTTGAGTTTAAAAAAGAAGATAAAATGTCTGTTTGAACCTCATTGTATATTATATCTATAGACTATATAATTTCTCATATGTAGAATGGGGAAAGATAGAAAATTTGGATTCTGATAGTTTTCTATAGAATAAGGATAGTGTTTGATGGTGATGTAAAGTTACCTAAAAGACAATAATTCTCTTATTAAAACAAGAAAGCCTTTATTATTTCTTTTACTTCATTACTCGTGAGTTTATCCCCTACACATGATTGTCCAGAAAACAAGAAACATTTAATTGCCTCTTTTACTTCATCTGAATCTATCTGGCTGTTTTTGTCTGTATCGTATAGATCTATTATAGATTCTGTTACTGTCACAGATACATTTGTAGAAACTTCATCTCCATTTTTAGCAGTTATAGTGAAAATATACTGGTCAGTTGGAGTATTTGAATCAATTTTAAACGTTATAGATGAGTTATATGTCCCTATTTCAGGCCAGGCCCATCCTATTGACTCATTTTTCCCATCGTTGTCAGCATCACTTGTAGTATAAATACCTGTACTATTTTGGTTAGCCATCGTGAAACTATCTGGTATTCCTTCTATAGTTATACCTGACACATGATCTGCAGTTACTGAAATAGTACTTTGTCCACCAGGGGTTCCATCTGTTGCAGAAATACTTAGATTTACCATATCTTCAGGTTCTCTAAATTCTATATCTATCTCATCTGTTAGATCTAATTGATCAGCTACTGCATTCACTTTGGCAGTTCCTGGTTGACTACTATTTAAAGAAGCGTGGGCGTGTACTGCTCCACCGTGTCCTGGATCTATATTCACAGTTGACGGTATCATTCCAAGATCTGTGCTTAAAAATACTGTATCATTTATTGGTACAACCCTATCCTGAGTATCACGGAATGTAATACCAATACCCACTGAATGACCAACAGTTGCTATTGTCTCATGGGCTTCCATTTTAAGTTCAGTTACGGGGCCAGTTGTAGTTATATCAATACTTTTGTTTATAGAGAAGTTCTCAGACTGAGCTGTAATTGTGGATTTTCCTGTGTTAGATGTTGCTTTAACTTGTACTTTAGCAGTCCCATTTTTTGTAACTGCACCGATATTTTCGTTGTGACCGTCTCCATCATGTCCAGGTCCTTGGTTTTGTTCATTAGCTTGGCTTCCACCATGTTCATGATTGTGCTTGTCTTCACTTATACTTTGGAGAGTGGCACTATTTCCACTTGAGATAACGAAATTTATAGTCTCTCCATCGACATCCGACACATTTCCCTTACTATCTACTAATGTTGCTACAAGAGTGGTATGGTTAGCGTTACCCATAGAAGATGTGCTTATACTAGATCTTGGAGTGAACGATAGCTGAATATTTTCTGGTGAACTATTGTTTTCATCGTCATGACCTGCATCAGAGTATGCTGGGACTACAGTGAGGGCTGATAATGACAACATTATTAACAAAACTATCCCAACTATTTTCCCTTTATTCATTTTTTATAACACGACTTATCATAGAAGAATACTTTAATATAAACTAGATACCAGATTTTCTAGCCCAGAAAAAGAGGGTTAGTTTAAAAAAATTTTTATATTTATAGTTCAAATAGCTCTTTTAGTTTTAACTATGAAATAATAACTTATTGTCAGAAAACCATCAAACATAATATAAGCTTGTAAGAACTGTAGAAAATCTTATTGTGGTGATAACTTGGAAACCCATTCATATTATGGGGGGATGAAGCCGAAAACTGGGTATCTATCCACGTGCGTATCCCACATCCAGGATAAACATCCATGGATATACTTAAGTTGTTTTTTTATTGTGTAGCATTATTGATTGTGTTTTGGTTAGGATCCATAATTCTAACAACAATGAACCAATTACTACTATTCTAAAAAAATAACGAGATAATAAATAATTTCTAGTATTTAATATAGTTGTTAGTTGGGTTTTAGCAGGGGCCGCTTTTTTGTATTTTATATGTTTTTGGTGATATGTCTATTTTTTGTATTCTTTTATCTTCTGTGTTATTTCCTATTAGTGTTGTTATTTCTTTTGGGCTTGCGAATTTTTCTCCACCCATAATTGAATATATTTGAGTTGCAGTCATTTCTCTTTGTTCCAGTCTATTCCTATACATTAATTCTATGAATTCATCAAACCTTGATTTTCTATCGATCATATAATAGTTTAAATCTGTATACATAAAAGAGTTTACACAATAAAGAAAAACACAATATATATAACAATAATATATAATTTATACCAAAAATATTGTAAACCAATAATTTATAGACTTATACCCCACAATCATAGGTTTTTCAGCTAGTATAATAAATAAAAAACTTTAATCTAATAGATATTCACTAATTTTGTATTTATTACATAAGTAAGAAACAAAACACTCTATATCTAGCTATATAGGTTTTTTTCATAGATACAAAATACTAAAGTTTCTTAGTTAACCAGGTACAAATAAGAAACAAATAATTTCTATGAGAATAGAAAAAACCAAGATGGCCAGATCTACAAAGTCTGGCTAAACAGTAAAGACTTTGAACAACTAAAAAAAAATGCAGCTCTAGGATATATAGAGGACCTAATAATTAGGCTTGGAGGAAAAGTAGGACTTAGATCTTTTGAAATAACACAGATAAAACCAAAGCATAGAAAATTAGCTGAAGATGGAAAAAACTACTTTCTAAGAATACCAAAAGGCAAAGACACAAAAAACGGAACAGGCAAACCAAGAGATGCGTATTTACCTAAAAACTTACACAGGTATTTACATAAATACATTAATGAGAATAATATAAAAAGAGACAAAAAATATTTGATGTGACGTCTCGTAGGATCCAACAAATCATAAATGATACAGCTACAAAGGCTGCAGAAAAATCGTTATTAATAGTTTAACTATATATTGTCCTATTATTAGAGAAATTATAGGTAAGTTGCCATAAAAAGCTATAGTGATAAAGATTACAGTATCTATGAGTTGGGATATACTGGTAGATACGATATTTCTGAAATATAGTTTAGACTCGCCTGTATAGGAGCGTATTTTATCGAAAATATATACATCACTATTCTGACTAATTATATAGGCAAGTAGAGATGCTAGTGTTATTCTCCAGGTGGATCCTAGTGTTTGTCTGAAAGCTTGCTGTCCTTCCCAGAAAGATGCAGAAGGCCAGGCGATTGCTATCTTTATAGCTATAACTAGAATTATAGATGCTAGAAATCCGGACCAGACCGCTTTTTTAGCTTCTTTTTTACCATGAAATTCTACTAAGATATCAGTTATAAGATAACTAGCTGAGTAGACTAATACTCCTGCAGGAACTGTAAACTGGTATATCTGTACCGTTTTGTTTGCAAGTATCTGGGCTGTAACTATAAGTCCTGCAAACAGTCCAATTGTTATTTCATATCCATACTTTTCCCCTAAAAATACTATTATTGTAGCACTAAAAAGTGTGATAAGTATCCAGAAAAATATTAATTCTATCATTATAATACATTTATTATTATCTTTATTAATTTTTTTATCTGTAATAAAATACGTTTTTTATTTAAAGATGAAGGATATATCAAACAAGGAAATTGTAGTAACACTAGAAATATTAGTATATATCTTCTTTTTATCTTCTTTTTAAATTCTGAAATCCTACCTACAAATACTTTTATAACTATATTAATTTTTAATATAATGCTTTATATATATTTGTTTATTTTTATTGAAAAAATTATATTGGATTTCTAACTTTTTAGGAGATATTTTAGTTTATAACTGAATTTGTTTCTTAAGCTTCAAGTTGTTTTTTTACTACTACCCCATTTTCCATTTTTATTTGGTGATCAAACTCTTCTTTTAGTTCTTCTACATGGCTTACAATAAATATCTGACCAAAGTTTTCGGCTATCTCTCCACGAGTTAAGAGTTCCGTCAATGCTTCTTGTCTACTTGAATCAAAGGACCCAACAGGTTCATCAAGATATAAGAAGTCTGGTGTTGACCCTCGTTCCTGCGGTAAAGTCGCCATAGCGAATGAAAGCCTAAGAGCTAGGCTAAACTGATCTTTAGTTCCACTGCTGAAAATACTCTTGTCCTTATATTTTTTAGCTCGACTATCATACGACTTTATAGTGTAAGAATCAGGATCAATCTGTACATCTTTATAACGTCCATTAGTTAGTAATGGAAGAAACCGTGCCATATTAGCTTCTGTCTTCGGCAATATATTACGCATAATTTGATCCTTAGATTTGTTAACAATTTCTTCTGCATAATTAAATAGCTTTACATCATGGTTTTTTCTTCCAACCCCTCTTTTAGCCCCTCTAAATTAAGATCCTCAAAAATCATTAACTCTTCACGAAGACCATCCTGTCTGCCTCTTAAATCCCCTAAAACTCCTAAAATATCATCTCTCTTTTCATAGAGGTCTGATTCTTGATTTATAGAAGGGTAAAAGCCCGACTTTTTAATTTTTTGTTCTAATTCCCTTATTTTATTTTCAGTTTGGTTAATTTGGTTATTTAGAGTTTTAATTTTTTGTTGCTTATCCTTAATTTTCTGGTTAATTTGATCTCTACTGTTTATCTTTTCCTCGTCTTTGTCTATCTCAGTTTTTAGACTGGATTTCTTTGAGTTAACTATTTGTTTGTCCGGTTTAACATCCAACTCTTTAGCTCTTTTCTCTAATAGAGCTTTTATCTGATCTCTATCCTTTTCTTTATCTGTAATTTCTTGCTTAAGATCTTTGATTCGATTTTTTATTTTTTCTTCATCTATTTCATCTCTTTTCTCCCGTTTCCTAGATAATTCTTCCTTTTTTGTTTGAATTTCCTGTTTTTTTTGAGGTAATTTATTACTTAATTTATTTTCTTTAGACTCAAGATTGCTTTTTCGCTGTACATCTTTCAAAGTTCCTTCAGCTTCAGTTTTCAAATTTGAGCATTCCTTAAGTGTAGGTGGAACAGTTTTATCTTCATTCTTAATTTTATTTTCAACTTGACGTAGTTCTTGCTCAGGGTTTTCTGACTCTGTTTCAGATATATCTTCTTTCCGACCTTTAAGCTTTGTAAGTTCCTTATTATGGGTTCTCCGTTAGCTTTTGCATTGATTATTATTGGATTGGTATAGCAGGGTATGGATATACAAGTTACAATCCTGCACGATATAAATCCCAAATTAAGTCTTTAGAAGATAAAGTTTATATTTTGGTGTAATATTTATAAACAGAGAGATAGAAGTATATGAAATATTTTTACTTCATTCTGTATCAATATTTTATTTTTTAGCCTGTGCTTCAATAGGATTGTTATTTTCAGTTATATTTGATGAACAAAGAAAGGCACAAATACTCTCTATCGGAATTATATCTTCTATGTTTTTAATTGATACTGTTACCTTAGATACAGATTATGAATGGATAGGAGATATAGCATTTACTAGATATATAAACCTTGGAGAAATACTTATAAATGGAGAAATAGACATTTTAGGTATCTCTTTTTTAATCATAATAACTATACTTTTAGTTATTAATATCTTCCGAATATTTCGAGAGAAAAGAAATATTATAAAACCAACCCAATATAATTTTTTTATAAGCTAACATTAATTTTTTATATTCAATAAAATTAATTCATATTAGTATATAATTAAATAAGTAAAAAACTTTTCTATATATTAATAGTTAAAAAACTAATACCTTATAAATTTTAAACGTATTTTTCCATCGATCAATCCTAAAAATTCTATAAAATTAAGATAAAATTCGAAAATAAATTTTTAAAAAAATTTAAATTTTTAATATATAATTTAACATATATATATTTAAAATGTTATTTTTTAAGTTTATAATGGATGTTGGAAGACCAACTCGTTTTAGGGATATATACAGTTGATATATCTTAATGTTTTTAACCATATGAAATTAATAAAGGCAGGTGTTAAATACTTATATGGAAGGAGAAAAACAACTAGAAAACAAAAAAAACCATGAAATGATTTTATATAGGCTTCAAGCCTGTCCCTATTGTGAAAGAGTTGTAAGAAAACTAAAAGATCTAGGTATTGGTTATCATTCTCGTTTTGTTGAACCTCTTCATAGTACACGGAATATAGTTAAGAAAGTTTCAGGGTCTAGAACTGTCCCGGTATTAATTGATAAAAATACAGGAGTTACTTTATCGGAAAGTGCTAAAATTGTTGAATATCTAGATACTAATTATGGTGATACATAATAATGGTAGATTTTGATGTTGTTGATCTAGGTGATACAGATCATATAGAAGTAGGGGAAAAAGCACCGGATTTTACACGGCCTTTAGTTAATGATAAGTTTTGGGAAGATAAATCACTTTCAGAAATAATTGAAGAAAAATATATTTTATTAATTTTTTATTCAATGAATGGGTCCGCTCCTGCGATAAATACATGGAATAAAATACAGGATAAATCTTGGGATATAAATATTGTGGGTATATCTATATCCACTCCATATGACCATAAATCCTTTATAGATAACCTGGATCTAGATTATCAACTCTTTAGTGATCCAAAAAATAAAATAGCAGAAAAATACGGTGTAGTTCATAATTTAGATGGAATGATGGGAATTGAAGAACCAAGACCTTCTGTTTTTATATTGAATGAGGATATGGTTGTAGAGCATGTTTGGGTGGCAACAGAATGGCCTGATTCTCCTGACATAGATAACTTACAAAATAAAATAGAACAAATAAAAGACTAGAAAAAACTTAAAATAATCAAGAATTTATATTTTAATCTAGTTTATTTTAACCTTTATTTTAAGGTTCTTCGACTCTCTGTCTTGGAAAAATATCTATATTTTCACCGTATTCTGTTTCTTTTGTATATCTAATAGCTTTGGATATCTTTACTGATAGATAATATCCGGTTTTTATGTTTTCTTTTTCTAGTTTTTTGTATGAATTTTTTGATAGATATATACGGTCGTCCGATAATTCCCGAATTAAAAAATTTATTTTTTCTCCAGATAAACTTTCTATTGGATTAACGCTGTTTTTACCTATTTTATTTATTTCACCTACAAATTTATCTCCTTTATTAAGATCGAAATCCCGTTTATATCTATTATCTAAATAAATATAAAATGATGATATTTTTTCATCTACGTTTTCAATATTACTTGGTCGAATCTTTGTTAAATTTAAATCTTCAAATAGCTCCATATCTGGATTTTTATGTATAAATTCTGAAACTAACAACGCCATATATGTTTTTTCACCTAAATATTACTAAAAACTTAAAGATATTTAGTTATGGTAGTTTTCTGATTCGTGTGGATTTAGATCTGTTCCATATTTTTCGGCGTGGTCCTTATAGTCTATGAATCTTGGGGCCTCGGGATCAAAAGGTCTGTTTAGTGAATCTAGTGCTTTCTTTTTATCCCAGCTTTGTAGATTTTCAATATCTGTTTTTTTATCAAGTTCTCTATATGTGAGGTCAGATTTTGATAGATACCATGCTTTTTCTCCATTTTTCGTTCTTATTATAACACTTGAAAATTCATCTTCACTTCCTACTGAACCTACGGATATGTCTGCACACATTCCTATGAAATCAGCACATTCGTCACAACCTTTAAGTGCAGCTCCATGGAATTCTTTTACGTTTTCATTGTGTATTAATTCAAGTTCTTGGTTATATATTTTCATGTCCCCGTCTATAACATCTATTTTTCCTATATTTTCTGGATGTATGTTTCTTTTCTTCTTTATTTCATCTCCTATTAGCCTTTTATAATTGAAGCTTTTTGTACAAAGTAGTGCTATTGTATACTTGATAGATCTTACACCTTCTTCATGTGATTTATAGTCCCAATCGAAGTCTTGTAGTGCTCTGATACCTTCTATTTCACAGGGTGTTCCAACTAGTGCAAGATTTATATCTTCCCAGTCTTTATCTGGTAATTTGTTTTTCCATTTTTTAAAGTTAAGATTCCCTAAAGCCATTGTTTGTGTATAGAAGCTTCCTGCATTTTCTATGAGTTCTTTTGGAGTGGTAGCAAG
This sequence comes from Halobacteriales archaeon, assembly GCA_018609935.1. Next base: position 15,543 of record JAHENH010000141.1, read on the forward strand.
ATAGCTTTCTGCCTTCCATGTTTCTTCTTTTGATTCTGTAGCGATTAGTGCTCCATCTATTTCTCCTTTTTCTAGTAGATTAATTAATATACTTGTAACTACACCTCCATCTTGTGAATATGTATTTCTCCATTTCTCATTGACTTTTGCTGTGTATTCGTAGAGTGAACTTCCTATACTTTTTTCTTCTACCTGTGGTAGTTTTATAGGTCCTTTTTTTTCTCTTTCTCCTGTTATTTTCCATTGTTTTTCATATCTAAGACCTCCTCTTGGACAGAAATCCCAACATAGGGAACATCCAGTACACATTTTTACTAGTTCAGGTATGTTGTCTTCTTCGTTTATACCAATAGAGTCTGAGGGACATGCAGCAACACATGTACCACATTTTATACATCTTCCTTCATCTATTACTGATTCATTTAATTCCATAAACCAAGTCTTATCGTCTGGAGTGTCTATATTATTCATGTCTTTCCTTATTCCATAGCTTGGAGTATCGATTTCTTCACTATCTGGAGTGTTAACTCTTTTTTCTGGAGGTTCTTTATAGATATCCTGACTTATTCCTTCAGCTGGTTTCGTAAATTCTATGTTTCCCAACTCTCCATCTTTATTTACATTAATTACTCCTGCACCATCGGTTTCCTTTTTGTTGTTTTTGTTTTTTTGTTTATCTGTCATATGCTATACCTTCAGAGACTTTTGTGTCTGCTTTTTTCATTATATTTCTTAATCTATTGTTTTCAGTTCTTCTTGTCCATTCATAGAATCTTTCACCTTTTCTACGTTCATCTGTAAATACTTCAAAAAGCTTTTCAATAGCTGGAATAACTGATTTTGCAGGTACTGCATTTTCTATCCAGTCTAAAAATTCATTGTCTAGTCCTAAACTCCCTCCAAGACCGAAATCCATTCCTTCAACAATGTCATCTTCTTTGGTGGTGTCTTCTATTTTTACTGTTTCCCCTCTAAAACCTATATCTGCTATCTGTGGTTGAGCACAAGAGGCGGAACAACCACTCATATGCATCCTTATAACCTCAAGGTCTTCAGGTACGTCTATTTTTTTATCAAGCTTTCTAGCCCATCTTTTTGTTCTTTTTTTAGTTTCTATAATACCATAATTACAGAATTCACTTCCTGTACATCCAACTGCACCTCTAGAGAATGGTCCAGGATTTGCTCTGTATTTTTCTGTGAATTCTTGTTTAAGAATGTCTTGAACGTTTTCTTTTGGTATATGTGTTATGAGAAAGTTTTGAGCAGTGGAAAGTCTTATTGATGTATTTTCAGTACCATATTTTTTGGCTGCCTTTCCTACGTTTATGAAGTCTTCTCCCCCTATTCTACCTGTAATAACGTTGAATCCTATATATCTTAGATTTTCTTGTTTTTGTTTATGTACCCCAACATGATCTCCTGTATATCTTTCTGTAAGGTCAACACCTCTGGAGAATAAATCAACGGTGCATCTATCCTTTATGGCTTTTTCAAATTTTTTTTCACCTATCTGTTCTACAAGATATCTCATCCTACATACCCCTCTATTATGTCTATCTCCAATCTCTTTAAATGTTTGTGCAATGCTACGGCATAGTTCTACTGTATCCCCCGGAAGTACAAAGACATCTATTTTTGAAGCCATTCGTGGACCATCACTTAGGCCCCCTCCAATCTTTAGATGGAATCCGTATTTCCATCCATCTTCTATTTTCTTTTTTGCTGGTGTGAGGCCCACATCGTTTATTTGGGATTGAGCACAGTCATCTTTACACCCTGTTATAGAAATTTTGAATTTTCTTGGTAGATTTGCATATTCTTCATTGTCAGTAAAGAAATCTGAAACTGCATCTATTACAGGTTGTGCGTTAAAGCATTCATGGTGGTTAAGTCCTGCTGCAGGACAACCTAATACATTTCTGGCTGAATCACCACAACCTTGTATACTTGTTAATTCTTCGTTTCCATATTTCTCCCATATCTCTGGGACGTCTTCTAGTTCTATCCAATGCATTTGGGTGTCCTGTCTTGTGGTAATATCTAGAAAACCATCACCCCATATTTCGTTTTGTTTTTCCCCTCCAAATTTTTCTGGTGCAGTAGCATATTTTTTAGCTACTTCACCGATAACTATAGCTTGATCTGGGGTGAGAAAACCTCCAGGAACTTTAGTTCTAAACATGAAATAACCTTCATGGTGACCATGTGTGTATAATCCTGCCCATTTAAGTCGTTCCCATTCTCCTTCTCCTTCTCTTTTTTCTATTTCTTCGAAGGAAAGACCCTTTTTTGCATATTGTTTTACGTCTTCTACTACTTCAAGTGGATGTTTTTCTTGTTTCCATTGTTCAACTGTATTTATAGACATTTATTTTCTTTATGTATTGTGTTCTAACGCTATATAAAATCATTAATATATAAGATACCGGCAAATATTGTTTTAGCGGCAGAAATTGCCTTATTCCTACACCTTAGTAATTACTAAAACAAAATTAAAACTAAATATGCAGAAAACAACAAAAGAAAGAGGTAAAAAAGGCTATGGTGTCTCAACCATATAAAGATACATTAACAGACAGAGTTGTAGAGAAACCGGACAAAATAGATGATTGTCCTAGTATTTCGTTGACTATAGATGAATACATGGATCTTGAGCTTATAGCTACTGGTGCTTATTCTCCTCTTAAAGGATTTATGGACAAGACTGATTTTGAGAATGTATTAGAAGACATACGTCTTAAAGATGATATACCTTGGAGTATACCTATAGTTTTATCAACAAAAAGACAGAAAGATAGTGGACTACATAAATTAGTATATAATGAAGTAACTGTAGGATCTATAGATGTAGTTCAATCTTGGATATATGAACCGGAAAAATGGATGAATTCAGTTCTGGATACTACAGAAAAAAAACATCCTGGTGTTAGAAGAATAAGAAATTTAGATGATTGGCTAGTGGGGGGAAAAATAAATCTTTATAAAAAGACGCCAGTTGAAAAATATGAAAAAAGATTAACTCCAAAAGAAACAAGGGCTGAATTTAAAAATAATAACTGGAGAACAATAGTAGGCTTTCAGACTAGAAACCCTCCACATAGAGCTCATGAATACTTACAAAAATGTGCATTAGAAACAGTAGACGGTCTTTTTATAAATCCATTAGTTGGGAAGACAAAACCATCAGATCTTGACGCAGAAATACGGATGGATGCATATGAAACATTAATAGAAAACTATCATGTTTCTGAAAGAATATTTCTAAGCACACTAAAGGCACCTATGAGGTATGCAGGACCGCGAGAAGCTTTATTCCATGCTATAATAAGACAAAACTATGGATGTACACATTTTATTATTGGACGAGATCATGCAGGAGTAAAAGATTATTATGGAAGCTATGAAGCCCATAGATTACTTAAAGAATTTGAAGATGAAATTGATATAGAACCGATTTATTTTGATTATGCATTCTATTGTCATAGATGCGATGGAATGGCAACAGAAAAAACATGTTCACACTCCACTCACCAAATAGAAAGACCAAGTGGAACAAAAATACGTGAAGCTATAAGAAATGGAAATCATATCTCACCAAAAATAATGAGACCGGAAATATCTAAAAAAATACATAATGGGATCAGTAAACAATCTAAAAGAAAATCTGAGAATCCTATAAAGGGAAGATAAAATGACAGATATAAACTCACTAAATACTCGGTTTGAAAGTTTAGATGCTAAAAGACGTTTAGATATTTCAATAGAAAAATTTGATAAAATAGCTGTAGCATCGTCGTTTGGTTTAGAAGATGTAGCTATACTTGATATAATATATAGAGATATTGAAAAGGAAATACCAGTTATTTTTCTAGATACATTGTATCATTTCGAGGAAACTCTTAACTTAGTTGATAAATTCAACGAACAATATAGTCTAGACCTTGAGGTCTATAGACCTCCCGAGCCCTCAAAAGAGGAATTTGAGCAAAAACATGGAGAAAAACTTTGGGAAAAAGATATAGAGAAGTTTCACAGATTAACTAAACTCAGACAAATTGAAAAAGCGTTAAAAGGAAAAGATGCTTGGATAACCGGGATACGCAGACAGCAAAGTGATACAAGATCTGATTCGGGTATAATAGAATGGGACGAAAAATATAATCTAGTAAAAATTAATCCAATAGTGGATTGGAAAAGAGATAAACTTGAAAAATATATAGACAAAAACAATGTTCCTTATAACTCACTACATGATCAAGGATATCTTTCAATAGGGGATAAACCATTAACAGAACCCGTGGAACAAGGACAAAAAGAACGTGATGGAAGATGGAAAGGTATGGATAAAACTGAATGTGGTCTCCATGACTAGTAAAGCATTAATTATTGTGGGACATGGATCTCACACAGATCCAAAATCCGATCAACCAATATTTGATAATGCAGATAGAATAAGAAAAAGAAATATATTTAATGAGGTTAGAGAGACATTTTGGAAAGAAGAACCTTCTCTACGGGAAGTAATTAGAACACTTAGATCCGAAAAGATATATATAGTTCCTTTATTTATAAGTAAAGGTTATTTTGTAGAAAACGTTATACCTCGTGAGCTTAGATTAGTAAATGAATATAAAAAAATAGTAGATAAAGAAATACATTATACACATCCTATTGGAACCCATAAAGATATAACAGAATTACTAATAAAAAAAGTAAAAAATAAAACACAAGATAAAAACATAGGTATAGCAGTAGTTGGGCATGGTACAGAGAGAAATTCAAATAGTAGTCGGACAATATATTACCATGTAGAAAGAATAAAGAATAATACAGGCTTTAATGAAGTTAAACCGTTCTTTTTGGATGAAAAACCTTATGTAGATAATCTTATTGATTCTTTTAAAAATAATAAAATAGCTATAATACCAGCTTTCATATCTGATGGTCCCCACACAAGAAAAGATATACCTGAAAGGATAGGAATAAATGACGAGAAACAAAAAATAAATGGTAAAGAACTATTCTATCTTGATTCTATAGGAAACCACAAGGAAATAACAGACATAATAATTAAAAGAGTAAAGGAATCTGGAGAAAAAATAACAAAAACAAAATCTAAGAAATATAACAACAAAATAAAATCTGATAAAAAATCAAACATTTCTTTGAAAACATATATAATAGATAAATTTATAGAAAAAACAAAAAATAAACCAATAGATTTTGATGGGTTAAAGTCTTTTAAAGACAGTTCAGGGTTTAACCTGAAAACTTCTAATAAAGAGAAAATTGGATTAACCAAGAAACAACTTTATAATATTGAATATAAATTTTATGTATTTATTAATAACTGGTATCAGTGGAAGATAAAAAACAGACATAATACTGAACATCAAAATAGATTTCTCTTATGGGTTGAAAAAAAAGATAAGTTAACTCCATATAAAAGATATAAAAATAAAACAATAGAAAGAAACTGGGGAGAACTAACAATTAAAACCAAACTAAAGAATAATGGAGAAAGGAACTATCTAGTTTTACATCAAGAAAACAGGGATGACTCTATATCTGAACTTACACAATATACGGATCCATTGGACTCTAGATATATAGCTAAATTTGATGAAAACAACAAATATAGACCATTAAAAACTGCAAAATCCCTAAAAACAGGATGGGTGTTTACTGAACTTAAATCTGATCAATTACTCAAGGTTATAGATTTTATTTATCCATCATCAATTGAAAATTGGAGTCTACAATGTAAAGGTGAACTAGACATAACTAATTTTACTGAGACAGTAGAGAGACAGACAGGATTATATAGTAAATTAGACCAAATAAATTCTAATACTCTAAACCATCTTACAGATGAACTATGCTCAAAAAGATGTATTAAAGAAAAAAAATGGGATGTTATAAATAATAAAAAACAAGGTAGTAAGGATAATAATAAAATTCCTTGTAGGGAACCATGTTCAGTGTTTCTGGAGGAAGCTAGAAAACAAATAAAAAATGGTAGAGAAACTGATAATAACCAAAAAACTAGTAATTTAGAGGTGGTTTCAATTGTCTAAATATAAAAAGGATAAAGGAAAGGTATATATTGTTGGTGCTGGACCAGGGGATCCAGATCTTTTAACTGTAAAAGCTAGAAATATACTTGATAAATCACAATTAGTTTTACATGATTCACTTGTAACAGATAAGATTATAGATTCTATACCTAGTTCTACTGAAGTTATTAATGTAGGTAAAAAACAGGACGGTACAGGTGTAACTCAAGAAGAAATAAATAAGTTGATGGTTGATGAAGCCAAAAAAGGAAAAACTATAGTTAGACTTAAAGGAGGTGATCCATGCATCTTTGGTAGAGGAGGTGAAGAATCAATGATTTTAGCTGAGCAAAATATTGAATTTGAAATAGTACCCGGTATATCAAGTGTTTTAGCTCCTAGCACAGTTAGTATACCTTTAACTCATAGAGATTATTCTTCTTCTATAACTATTGTTACTGGACATGAAGATCCTTCTAAAGATAAAACCTCTATAAACTGGGAAAGTTTGTCTAGTAATTTGAACTCAGGTGGCACTTTAATCATACTAATGGGTGTTTCTCGTCTAGAGGAAAATACCAAAAAATTAATAGATAATGGAGTTTCTAAGGACACCTCTGTTGGTATATTAGAAAAAGCTACATGGGATTCGCAGAGACTATTTACTGGAACGTTGCTTGATATATTGAATGAAGATATAGAAATACAATCACCTGCTGTTATAATTATTGGAGAAGTTATCGATGTTCATAGAGAAATAAAGAGATTAATGTCTAATAAAGAAAGGTTTAAAAATTTAACCAGAAATGATTTGAAAAGGGATACAAAATGTCTGAAACTTTAAAGGATCTAATGTCAAAGATGGGTACAGGAGTTAAATCCTCAGAGGATATGAACAAAAAAGAGGCTAGAAAAGCAATTAAAGAAATATTATATAAAAATCCTGACCCTACAGTTTTAGGTGGATTTTTGGTTGCGAATAGATGGAAAAAAAATACTCCTGAGGAACTTTCCTCATATTTAGATGTCTTAAGAAATACACAAGAAATATTTGAGTCTTCGGTTGATATAGTGGATTGTGGTGCTAACTATGATGGAAAAAAAGAAACACCAATTTTAGGGTTTCCAGCAGGCATAGTTTCGGCTTCTAATAATTCCTCTATAGTTGTACATAGTGGTGATAGAATACCTACAAAAAAAGGAGATACATATAAACATGTATTAGAAAAGTTAGATATAATTACAGATATAGAACCTGGGGAAAGTGCTAAAATGGTAGACAAGACTGGGTTTGGTTTTTACTATCAATCTAGGTTTAATCCATTATTAGATAATCTGTATAAATATCGTGACAAAATAGGTGTAAGAACTTTTTTTAATACAATTGAGACATTATCAAATCCAGGAAATTCTGATATACATATTGGTAGTTTTTATCATATTGAATTTGCTAAAAAAATAATTGAAACATTAAAAAAAAGTAATATTGAGTTAGACAGAATATTGATGTTTCAAGGATTAGAAGGATATGACGATATTAGGCCGGGATATACAAAAGTTGTAGAATGGGATGGTAGCCTAAATGATTATACCATAGAATCTAGTGATTATGGAATGGATTTCGATAGAAAAGATCTAAAAGTAGAAAATGTAGCAAAAGATACAGCTAAAATAACAAAAGAAGTCTTTAATGGGGAAAGAAAAGATCAATTTTTTGATGCAATATGTCTAAATGCTGCGTTTCGTCTATATGCTGACCGTACAGTTAATGAAATAAAAGAAGGGATAGAGATGTCTAAGAATGCAATCGGAGATGGTCTTGCTAAAAAGACACTAAAAACATTAATAGAATTTTGATAAAATGACCGATAAACCTAGTATAAAGGAAAAACCTTATAAGATTATCTTCGAAGGAAAAAACTGTATAGGATCGGGAAAATGTGCTGAAGTATCAAAAAACTGGGGTATAGATATATCAGATGGAATTGCAAAACCTAATCAATATTTTCTAGATGAAAAACAACTTAAACAAAATAAAGAGGCTGCTAACATATGTCCAGCAAAAAATGGAAAAGGCGTAATAAAAATAATAGACAGAAAAACAAAAGATGTAATATATCCATAAAAATTTAATTTATAATGAATGAAGATATAGAAAATGAAAAAATTGAAAATAAAATAAAAGAACTTTCACCTAGCTCCAAATTAGTTATAAAAGTATTGGAAATCGAGGGAAATCTAACAGCTAAAGAAATAACACAACAGACCCGACTTCCTCAAAGCACAACCCATTATGCATTAAAACAACTTCTAGAAAAAGAACTAATTTCTGTCGCACAATCTGAAAAAGGACTGATTTATGAACTAAAAATATAAAAAACACTATATATATATGAAATATATTTTCTAGTTTATCGAAATTAAAAAAAGATCTAAACCTGCCTAAAATCCTAAAATATAGAAAATTAACAGTTCATTCTTCCCATTTTATATAGCTAACTCTATGGCCCTTATCATAAGCATTGAAACCATTTCCTAGTAATGAAGTAAGTTTAAAATCATCATATAGAGTCGTGTGTGTATAGTCGACAAATGTCATAGGTACCTTTAATTCATCCTCCTTTATAATACTTGCAATACCTGTATATGCATGTTTATGTCTATTGTCACCAACAAATACTCCAATAACTGGTGGGGTTTGTTGGTATGCAGGTAATGAATGAAGGGCTTCTATAGATCTTCTTACGAATTCAAAGCAAAACATTCCAGATTTATCTTTATTAAGTGACTTAAAATCAACTTCTCTATTAAACATGCTACGTAAATCAACAGTCCCAAAAATTATATTATCTTCTATAGATCCAGCAATATATCTTGGAATATCATAATATGACCTATTTCTAAATCCCTTAATCAAGTTTTCTGAAATTTCTCTTGTATATTTGAGATTAGGCTTTGTAAATTCTGATATAGTTTTAGGATTACCGCCAGGCCATCCTCTAATTATTTCTGATGTATATCCTCTAGGGTTACTTTCATTTAATTTATTAAAAAAATCTTTTACACTATAAAATTCAAAAGTATAACTTCCATTATTGATATCTGAAAGATCTGAACTAATTTGTTTTAAAATTCCATCAAATCCAAAATATTCATCTAACCTTGAAGCTTTATGTGTTGAATCTATAGATATTTTTTCGATTAATTCTATTTTATCTGAAATCCTAATGTAGTCTTTATCGATATATATTTTATAATCTTTAACATCTATCTTTGTGGGTCTTATTCGAAAACCTGTTTTTGCAAAAAAGGGAAGATCTTGTTCAATTAAATTAGTACCTACAAATGTTCCATAACCAAGAAATACATTATCTATGGATTTAAATATACCAAAACTTGATATACCTCCGATACATGCTTTTAATAAATTTCTCCTATTTAACTCTATATCTTTTTCTTTTTCATTTTCTCTATTTTTATCTACCATATGCCTTTAATCCTAAATAAAATATATAATTTTAATTTATTATATGGTTTTATTTAACCATTCAAGTTAGTATTTTATTCTGGTTTTATACCTTTTTCCGTTATTCTTAATACACCTTCTCCGTCAGGAAGTTCTGGTGCATCTACCAGTTTAAATATTCTTTTGTTTTCTTTGCTTTTTCGGAGGTATATTCTATATGTTGAGTTATGTCCTAAAACATGACCTCCTATAGGTTTTGTAGGATCCCCAAACATTTTTCCAGGGTCCTCCTGCACCTGATTTGTTACGAAGACAGCGGAATTATACAGGTTTGCAATTCTTAATAGATCGTTTAAATGTTGATTTAATTTTTGTTGTCTATCTGCTAGTTTTCCTCTACCTATATATTCTGCTCGGAAGTCACTTGTTAGAGAATCAACTATAAAAAGTCTAACAGGATATTCAGTTTCTTTTAGGTCTTCTGCTAGTTCTTTTGCTTGTCCTACTAATGACATTTGGTGTTCACTTCCATATGACTTAGCGATATGTATCCTTTCAAGAATTTTTGATTCATTTATTTTTTCTTTTGTTTCATCTTCAAGTCCTTCTACCATCTGTTCTATTCTTTCTGGTCTAAATGAATCTTCAGTGTCTATATAAATTACACTTCCATTAAGCCCTCCCATTTCTTTGGGTAACTGTACATTTACTGCAAGTTGATGTGTTATCTGGCTTTTCCCACTTCCAAATTCTCCATATACCTCAGTTATAGATTGTGTATCTATACCTCCTCCAAGAAGTTCATCTATTTCTGGAACAAGTGTTTTAATTTTTTTTATCTCCTTTCTTTTTTCTGCTAGCTGGGATCCGGATTTAAAACCTCCTATGTCTGTTTCTTTTTTTGCTGATTCTATTATCTTAGATAATCTGGATTTATCTATATCTGTTTTGTTAGCTATTTCTGAAGAACCTGCTGTGGCAATAGATTCAATAGTAGAATATCCAGCTTTTTTTAATTTCTGAGATGTTTTAGCTCCAACTCCATCAAGATTATCTATATCCTCCATTGAGTAGATTAAACATTTCTTGAACTTAAATATTCATAGATAAAAATCAATTAGTCTTTTGAGAGATTTTGTACTTTAGTTTCTATTCTTTCTAGTAAATTAACTATTTTTTTTACATCTTTTTTCTCATATACTAGTGTAGAGTTTGTGTTAATTACTTTATTACGTAGATCAACTATTTCTTTAAGCTGTTCTTCTACTTGTTTTTTAGATTCAAATCCGCATTTTTTATATAGGTCTTCGTTTTCTTGAATGGCTTTTTTCATTTCTGATAGATCCATATATTCGGATATATGCACATCAGTTTTCGCAATGTTGGCATGTTTCCAGTTTCCAATTGTATCTGGATTTAATTTTTTCAAGAGATCATGTGTTGTTGAATCCGGATAGCTGTTTTTAATTTTTTTCCCAAGTTTATTTTCAAGTTTTATTATATATGGGTATATAGCTTCTTTTACAATACGCTTATTTAGATCACTTATAACTATTATTTCAAAAGTACGTTTTTCCTTTTCTATATTTAATATTTGTTTGGTTAAGGAAGTATATTTTTCTAGTGCTTCATCAGTGTTACAGATATCATATTTTTCACCTAGTTTTTCGGTCTTGATACCTAGAACTTCCTTAGCAAAATCCGGGGATAGAGGCACATCACCAGATGAAACTATTTCTTTTTTTTCTTTATCTATAAGATATAAAAATGGACGAGGGAATAAGAGAAAAGAATATTTTTTAAGTTTTTTTATTGCCTCAATTAGTGAGGTATCTTCATCTATATATTGGTCTTTCTCTATTTTGTTTATTTCTCCTTTTTTTATATTATAGAATCTATCTACGTGAGGTAGAGGAGCATAGCTAAAACTTTTTTCTTTAAAATAATCTATATCTATATCATAATAATCTACTAGATTTTCATCTGTTGATGGGTTTGGATCCATATTTGATACAGGTGGGGCAACAATCTCTGCTGTAGAAGAGATCTCCCATGCTTTACGTTCCTTGGAAATACTTTCTGTTTCCTCCATAGTTTGTTATGCTAATTTAGGTTTATAAGCTATTTTGTATTATATATGATATTTTGAATAGGTTTTATTTTAGAAAATAGATTTTATTTTTAATTTTTATGTTTTTTTAACTTTGGTTAGTGTAGATTTTGTTTATACACCATAAATTTTTATGTATTAGATGAATATTTTTAGTGGATATTATGGTACATAAAAAAATTACACTTATTGGTGAAAGTGAAGAGAGTTTTGAGGATGCTACACGTGATGCTGTAAATAGAGCTAAAAAAACTATTAAAAATATTGATTGGATAGAAGTTGATGAATTAAGTGTTGAAACTCCGTTATCTGAAAATCCTGATAAGTGGACGTACAATGCTGAAGTTGAAATAGCATTTGAAGTACAAGATGTAGAAGATGTGTAGGTAGTTTATACTTTTGCCAATTTTTTATTTTTAGTTATCTGGTCTCTATGGTTTTAGAGCCTAATTAGATGTTTATAATTTGTAAAACAAAAGCATACCTTTATTTGGTTTTAAATGGGATTTAGAGCTTTTTATTTACTTATATAGTCATTAAATGTAACTAATAAGTAGGTTGAGTGTATAGAATATATATGATAAATAAAAAAATTGAGTTATACAATAAAAGTAAAAAATACAAAACAAAATTAGATAAATATAAAACTAAATCTTTAAAAAAAACAAAAATATAATATAACAATAGGTTATAAAAATTATTTATTAATTAATAGGCTTTATGGGAAAACTTAAAGATATTTTTTCACCGGATACAGTAGCAATAATTGGAGCATCAGAAGAAAAAGATTCTGTTGGTAGAACGATAATGGAAAATATACATGAAACCTTCCAGGGAGAGATCATACCAGTAAATCCTGAAGATGATTCAATACTTGGCTATAAATGTTATCCAGACATAGAATCTGTCTCTACCAAAATTGATCTAGCTGTAATTGTAGTTCCACCTGATATAGTACAAAATATATTAGAGGATATAGGTAAAACAGATATAAAGGATGTTGTAGTTATTACAGCAGGATTTAGTGAAATAGGTCCAAAAGGTGCTAAAAGACAAGAAAGATTAGAAGAGATAGCTGAAAAACATGATATTAACCTAGTTGGACCAAACTGTCTTGGAGTAATTAATACTTCTAATGGATTAAATGTGACCTTTGCACCGGAAAAACCTTTATCGGGTAATATTTCCTTGATGAGCCAGTCTGGAGCTTTTATTACGGCAGTTTTGGATTGGGGCTCAGAAAAAAACGTAGGGTTTAATGATATAGTTTCTCTCGGAAATGAAGCTGTTTTAGATGGAAGTGATTTTGTTGAAGAATGGGGGAGTGACCCGGAAACAGATGTAATTTTAGGTTATATTGAACAGGTTATAGATGGAAGGAAATTCATAGATATATCTAGAGAAGTAATAAAAACCACTCCAATTGTCATCCTCAAGTCAGGTAAAACTGAAAAAGGAGCTAAAGCGGCAGCGTCTCATACAGGTTCTATGGTAGGAAGTAATGTGGCATACAAGGCAGGGTTTAAACAGGCTGGAGTAATACAGGTTGATAATATTGAAGAATTGTTTGATTTTGGTAAGGTTTTATCTTCCCAGCCTGTTCTTAGTACAGATAAAATAGCTATTATAACTAATGCAGGAGGGCCAGGAGTTTTAGCTGCTGATGAAATTGATAATTCGAAATTAGAACTTACGGAATTTACAGAAAATACAAAAAAATCACTAAATGATATATTACCAAGTAATGCAACAATAAATAACCCTTTAGATATTATTGGAGATGCTGATGCTGATAGATTTGATAAAATACTAGATATAGTTTTTAAGGATCCAAATATAGAAGGAATCTTAGTTATTGCTTGTCCAACTGGACTTTTAGATTTAAAAAATCTTGCAGAAAAAATTGTTGGTAAAAAAAACCAATATGATAAGTCTTTATTAACATGTTTTATGGGTGCTAAATCAACAACTAAAGCTGAAGATATACTTGAAGATAAAAATATACCCAACTTTTTCAATCCTAAAAGAGCTATTAGAGGCCTGGATTCACTTGCTAGATATACAGAAATCAAAGAATGTGAATACGATAAACCTAAGAAGTTTGATGTGGATAAACAAAAAGCAAATAAAGTTTTAAAAAAGGCTAAAAAAAGAGGTACAGAGATGTTGGGCTTGGAAGCTATGGAGTTACTTGATGCATATGGAATTAATACACCTATGGGTGAAGTAGTTGACAATAAACAGAAAGCAAAAGAAGTAGCTAAAAAAATTGATGGAGCTGTAGTAATGAAGCTTGTAAGTCCTGATATAACCCATAAATCAGATATCGGAGGTGTCGAAATAGGAGTTAATTACGAAGATGTTTCTGAAACATTTGAGCTAATTAAGAAAAGAGCATACGACCATAAACCTAACGCTGAAATTTTCGGTGTTCATATACAGGAAATGGTTGATACTGAAGTAGGACAAGAAACGTTAGTGGGAATGAAAAGAGATCCACAGTTTGGACCGTTACTGGCATTCGGTTTTGGTGGGATTTTTGTACAAATATTTGAAGATATTACATTTCGTGTAGCCCCTGTAACCCGAAAAGAAGCAAAAGAGATGACTGAAGACATAAAATCATCTCAATTATTAAGAGGAGCACGTGGAAGAGAACCTTTAGATATAGACGGACTTATAGAATCTGTACAGCGTTTATCCCAATTATCTATGGATTTTCCTGAGATACAAGAACTTGATATAAACCCAATTGTAGCACTACCAGATAAAGTATATGCTATAGATTTAAGATTAACAGTAAACCTCTCTAAAATAGATTGACAGCCTTACCTAAAGATACCTGTATTTTCCTGTAATAGATATAACAAAAATAAACTAATAATAATCTTTTTTGTATAGAATTTATTTTTCAGATAGATAATCTAAATATTTAATTTTATATCCAAAATAAATTAATAAATATCCTTTTAAATATTTCAAGATTTTATTTTAATTTATATTTTATTTTAGTTATATCTGTAGTAATTGTTAAAGTTCATGTGTATTATAATTAAGTAAAAAATATGTATTCGAGATCATATAAATTATTATTATAGGAAGTTTACTATGAAAATTGTTATTGTTGGAGCCGGTGAAGTTGGTTCTAATACTGCTGAAAGTCTTTGTTCAAACCATGAGGTAGTGATTATAGAGCGTGATTCTGAGGTTGCGAAGTCTCTTCGCAAATCTTTGGATATTCTTGTAATTGAAGGTGATGGAACTTCACGTAGTACGCTAAAGGAGGCTGGTATAGAGAATACAGATCTTTTTATAGCAAGTACAGATAGTGATGAAACTAATCTTGTGTCTTGTTCTACTGTGAAGACTATATCTGATGTTTTTTCAATAGCTAGAGTTAAAAGTGTTGAATATCTGGATACTTGGGAGAAAAAAAAGGGTGTCTTTGGTGTTGATTTTATGGTATGTACAAATCTTTTAACTGCTGAAGATATTGTACGTTTTATTGGTCTACCTACTGCTCATGATGTGGATAGATTTGGGGATGGTATTGTTCAGATGGCTCAGCTTGAAATACCTCCTGGGAGTTCTATTGTGAATAAAACAGTAGAAGAAGCAGATATTTATGAGGAGATTACTTTTGCAGCAATTATTAGAGATGACTCTATTGAAATATCTAAAGGAAATACAGTCTTAAGAGAAAATGATGATATAATAATCATTGGCAACCCGGATAAAATATATGAATTTTCAAGATCAATTGCTTCTTCTAATACATCCTCTGATAAAAAAGATATAGTTATTATCGGTGGAACTGAAATTGGATATAATATAGCTAAACTATTAGAAAAAAGAGGTATAAAACCACGTCTTATAGAAGAAGATGAAGATCGTGCTAGATATTTAGCTGGAAAACTTCCTAGTACAGTTATTTTAGAAAACGATCCTACAGATATAGATTTTTTAACTAGAGAACATATCGGTGATGCGGATATAGTGATTTCTGCTCTACAAAATGATGAGAAAAACTTGTTAACGTCACTTCTGGCTGGGAGAGGTGATAATAAAAAATCAGTTACAGTTGTGGAAAAAGGTGAATACGTTGACTTATTTGAAAAGGTTGGAATTGATGTTGCTATAAGTCCAAGAGAAATTACAGCGGAAGAAATTATAAGGTTTACACGACAGGAAAGAACAGAAAATATTTCATTGATAGAAAGTGGAAAAGCAGAAGTGATAGAAATAGAGATTGATCAGGACAGTTTATTAGTAAATAGAAAAATCAGTGAATCAATGAAGGACCTACCAAACGAAATAGTTATAGGTGCTATAATAAGAGATAATAAGTTTATAACTCCGAGAGGTAGTACTGTCATTAAGCCAAAGGATCATATTGTAGTTTTCATAGATGAAAAAATACAACAAAACATAAAAAGTAAGCTTTAGATTAATGGATATATATGTAGACTATAGAGCTTCACTTAGTTTTGTAGGGTCCATACTAAAATATCTCTCTGTATCTATTTTGTTTCCGATAATTATAGCGGTTTTCTATGGTGAAACTGTAACACCATTCATAATAACTATAGCTATATCATTAATATTAGGGTTCTCTCTTGAGAGAGTTAGAACAGACCCTGATATTGATATAAGGGAAGGATTTTTAGTTGTAGGTCTAACATGGGTTTTTGTAGCAATTATTGGAAGTCTACCATATATATTATCAGGTAGTGGACCTATAGCCCACCCT
>JAHENH010000142.1 GCA_018609935.1 Halobacteriales archaeon
CCGTCCGTAGCCATTACCAGCAGGGAGTTCTTTGGAAGCAACAGCCGTCATACTACTGCCATTAGTTAAATCTCCTGTTGAGTCATTAATAAGAAATGCGATTGTAGCAGGTGCATAAAAAGAATCAATTTTTCCTTTTAGCCCTGCATCCATGAATGTTTTTTGATTAATTGCCATGATTAATTTCTCCTAATTAGTTAGTCTTGAAGGAACTGCTGTTTATATTGTCGTCATTGGTAAATTGCCATAATACATTACCGTTTTTATCCGCTTTTTTGACAACATCGCCAGTGTCATAAACATAAAAGTTTCCGCTTCTGCCTAATGCCATTGCCTTACAACTATTGCTAAGGATATTTATAGTTGCTATTATGTTTCCATCTTTGTCCAGTTTTACTAAATCTTCTCCTCTTGTAGATACATAAATTATGTCATCTGCTTTTACATATTCTATGTTATTGCCATCCCCATTAATCTCTGTAAATGTTCCCCATAAATCACTACCGTCATTCATACTTACTTTATAAACTTTGCCTCTCTTATCTAATACATAAATCGCCCCCTCACTATTATTGACTGTCAAATCTACTGGTCTATTATCGAAGTTAAAACTATTCCATAATACGTTATCGTCTTTATCGTATTTTTTTACATAATTATTAGATTCGATTCCTACATACACATTTTCTTGATCATCAACTTCAAAAGAAATGGCAAAATCAAATCCTCCCGTACTAGCTCTAACTGTTGAAACAAAAGTACCATCAGAAACTTTTATTTTCTCAATTTCACTTTGTTTACCTAGGTAAACAAATTCGCTAGTTGATATTGTGACATCAGAGTTTTTGCTGGATGTCCAAATTATACTTCCATCAACAATCGAATAACGTTTAGTATTAGTATTATCAATTGATGCTATTAATACATCTTCTTTTATTGATATAAAAACTGTAATAGAATCATCAGGGTCAGCCACATTAAATGCTGTACCACCAGTTTCAATGTTTATCCGTTCTATGTAAGCATTACTTGAAGAATTATTACCACCAATAAAGAATACTGGAGGCGCAGGGACTACTTCACTACTGTTAATGCTTGCTGTTCTAACAAATTTACTGACATCTTCAAGTGAACCAACTTCATAAAAAGATGTAGGGTTAGTTTCGTTTTTGATTTCATCTAAGATTCTATTTTGAGATTTTGTGTATTTTGCTAATTTAATATAACTGACTGCAACATTATTAAATAAATCAGCATTAAATGTGGGAACACCATTTAACGGTGCTAATGTTGTAAAGCCATTTTTAGTACCATCTAAATATGCTCCATTGATTGTTCGGTCATAACGGCGCATTGCTTGATATTCACCGTTATTAACCATGTAATTTAAGGCTCTATCAGGCAAATTTGACCTTAAATCTTTATTCCCTGCAATTCTAGAAGCACCATTGTAAGTGTCACCACTATTGTCACTATCTAAAATTCCAATGTTAAAAGTAGTACCATCTTCAACAGAAATCAATTGAAAAGTATCTTGGTCAACTTTAGAAATAGTATATTTATATTTTGGGTCTAAGAAAACATCATCATTATTGGTTACGCTACCATACCCTTCCATGTTGGGTAATCCTGTTTCACTATGAGAGTTATAACTGTTATTTGTCGAATTCCCATCGCTTGTACCGTCACTTGAAAACCCAAAATATATTATCTCACCATCATCAAAATAACTTTCCCAGCCTGTAATTTGAAATTCGTTTAACGTTGTATCAACATTTTCAATATCTTTTAATTGTGTTCTATTTTCATAACTTAAAGTGCTAAAACCTAGTATCGAATCAATGCCTTGAGAAGTCCAAAACGTTAGTGTTGGTTCAGTGGCATTAAAACTATTGTCAATGTCAAGACCATCACTAGTGTGAATACTAGTAGCACCATCGTTATTAATATCTGCATTAAGTTCCTCGTCTAGTGGTAAAGTTCTGTTAGTGTTTCCTGATGCGTCAAATGAGTTAGTACCTAAAGGAACACCCTTATTGAGAATGCCAGATGTAGATTGATTATTGTTCCAGTCAGCGTGAGTGTTCCAATATGGTTTAGTTTGTGTTCTAAGACTTACCCACAAATAATCTTGGAATACTTGCTTTTCATTAGGGTTAGTTGTGACAAAAACATTATCAACATTTAGATAAAAGAAATTATCTTCATTGGCTTTTAATAACGGTGCTAAAAAGTATAAGAAACCACCACTATCTGAAAATCTAGAATATGTTGGTAGTTCTGTACCGATAAATGGTTTTACCCTAACTGTTCTAATTAAGTCTGCCTTAACACTATCATTAAATGTATCCCAATCAGGAAACATATTTGAAAATGGTAAATCCCCCGCATCAATATGTACTGTAAAGTTAGTATGATCTTCAGTCACAGCACCAGCAGGGATTTTAATTTCTACTGCTTTATTATAATTAGTTAAGAATTTACTACCCTCGAATTGTTCAGTGGTATTTATTTCAATGGTATGTTCAAACTCACTGTTTTCCTCTATTGGTTCTGCTAAACAGTTATTTAATGTTTGATTGTTATTTAACTTTGTTGAATTACTTAATAGACAAGTTACTCTTGGTGGTAACTCTTCGGATGATTCAATTTCAATTGATTTTTCAAATTCTGCAAAGTCGCCGATGTCGATACCATCAACACTATCTATCTCAATAGTGTGCATAAATTCGCTGTTATCTTTGATTACTCGTAATTTTTGACTTCTAGTAACTTCTATCTCACTTGTATGCTCCAGTTCAACTGATCTAATTGGATTAATGTCATAGTAAATGTTGATTTTCTGTTCGTTAGATTTAATTTGACTTTTACGCTCAATAACTGATTTGTCAATTTGTACTGTCAATACACTTTCATTCATTAACGGTTTGAGGCAACATAATATATTATTCTCACGTAAATAACAGTAGTAATCTACTGGTAATGAAGCAGATAATCTTAACTGGGGGAAGTTACTGTTATCTACAAAGAATTGTGTTCTAATTCGATTTGCCTCATCGTTATTGAATCTAAGTAAACTTGAC
>JAHENH010000143.1 GCA_018609935.1 Halobacteriales archaeon
AAGATGAAGATCTCTATATTCAGCTCCTTGAACATTCCAATGGTGTTTTCTTAGTTGGTGATATAATACATATCCTGCAGCAAGATCTGTATTTAAAGCATCAATTATTTGTTCAGCTTTATCTTTGTCTAATCTTACTCCGTTTTCTTCTATGTCACCGGATTTCTGTAGGATTTTTTCTACACTCATATTTTATTTATAGTTGTCTATTCACTTGACTTTTTTGATTAAATAAATTATTGTGACATCTCTAAAAAAATATTTAAGATAGAATGGTTAACCGATGATATTTATTATATTATTTTAACCTTACAAACTAAAAATCGATATTTTAAACCTATAGAAATAAATAATATAAGTAGTTTAAATTGATATTAATTTATTTTTTTAAATATCAAATATAAAATAGATTTTATATAATTTTAACTATTTATTTAATTCCAAAGTCTTTATAGTTATTTAATCATTTTCAAAAGTGCTATTTTATTGAAAATCTAATTATTGATGATGGCGGATCGAGATGATTTAAAGATATCGCGTAGGGAATTTGTTATTTTATCTGTATCTATTGGAGGTTCATTAGGTTTGTCTGGATGCATACAAATGGAGGATGACGTAGATCTTCCATGGGGTCCTTCTGATCTTTCTGTTCTACCTGGAAGACAGCATGGTTGGAATCAATTTTTAGAAAAAGATGATTTCGGTAATAGTATAACACCCAAACATCATATAATTTTGTTTTTGGATTATAAAGGAGATGGAATACCTAGTAATAGTGACAGAGAATATTTAGAAGATATATTTAAAAATTTAGAGTATTCATATCCTCGTTCCAATAAAGGTTTGTTGTTCACTGTTAGTTATTCGCCTTATTATTTTGACGTATTCGACAAGGATATATCCTATTTAGAACTACCAAAGCCTGAAAGCCTTTCTCCTTTTGAGGATCCAAGTAAAGATAATCCTGATGTAATATTACATCTTGCAAGTGATTTTGGATCTGTTATTCTGTCAGTAGATCAAGCTTTAAGAGGAAAAAAGATAGATTAAATGGTGTAGACTTTGGTTTCAATATCACTAATATATTTAGTATTAAGGAAAGAAGAACGGGGTTCGTTGGTGAAAATCTACCCGCAAAAAACCAAGATGTTGACGGAATACCTGATTCTAACCCTGTACCTGAGGGATTTCCATTATATATGGGTTTTAAATCTGGCTTTAAGAAAAACCAGGCTAGTGAAGATAGAATAACTATAAAGAAAGGGAAGTTTTCTGAAGGAACTACCCAGCATCTTTCTTGGTTAAATCTAAACTTAAAACAGTGGTATGAACAGGATAGTAGATTTCAGAGAGTATCTAAAATGTTTTGCCCTCACCACGCAAAAAATGAAAAAGTTGAAGGTGTAGGTGAAAATCTAGGAAGTTCTAGCCATATAGATGAATGGGGAAAAGATATTATGGAAAAGGCAAGAAATAATGGGGTTATAGGACATCCTCAAAAAATGGTAGATGTAAGAAAAAATGAATAGCCTTTAATATTAAGAAGAGATTTCAATTCTACAGATAATAATAAAGCAGTCCTACATTTTTTATCTTTACAGAGAAATATTGAAGACTTTATAAACACTCGAAATTCTATGAATGGAGTTGAAATATCCGAAGAGTCAGCAGTTGGACAAAAAAATAACAATGGTTTGTTACAATATATAACAGTAGAAATACGTGGTAATTATTTAGTACCCCCACGCTCTGAAAGATCTTTACCTATACCTAATGATGAAACGTAGGAATATTTTAATAGGAGCTGGTACTTTAGCAGGTATTATTGGTGCGGCATACGGTGCTTTTAGTATTGCAAATTGGAGAGTAAGAAACACAACAGGACCTACTAGCCTACCATCTTTAGTAGAAAACAGAACAGATGCTGTTTATTATCCTACACATATTGAAGGTATGAAACTCTATGATATAAAAGAAAATGGACCATATAGATGTGGACTAACATATACATATCCTCATAGATTTTGGACAGTTACAGGTCAAAGAGCAGAAAAAGTAGAAATACGGGAAGACGATTCCATACATTTAATGCCTTTAGTATGGGATAAAAAGACAGGTATAACACCAGCTGATATTAGCCCATCAATAACTATAGTAGAAAATAATAACTCACAGACAAATTCAAATGGAAAATCTGTTTCTCCATGGCCTATGCTTTCACAAAATATGGGTTATAATTTTGGTGATAATGTAGAATTATCAGGTGATGGAAACTATAGAATCAAAGTTTTTACTACTAACCCAACCTCAAGATTTGTTAGGAGAACTTACTAATAGACTTAATACTGGAAGTGAATTTGAATTTGATTATAGAGAAGAGAAAAGAAATAAGATTAGTTTCAATACATTTCCAGGTAAACAAGGTTATAGAGGAGCTGTACCTCCAATGGAAATGGAGGAATTACCTCTAAGCCAAGCTCCAACTAAGGAAAAAATGGAAGGTGATATTTTAGGTACCACTACAAGTGGTGATGCCAGATTTTTAATATCTGTTATTAATAGTGATGAAATTGGACTAGAGGGAGGAAAATATCTAATAGTTTCACCACGAACCCCTTATAATACATTTATTATACCAATGATGTCTTTATCAGATAGTTTATCCCGTAATGGAGAAATTATCTTAGAAACTTCTTTAACCCCTAGTTTACATAAAAATATAAACTATCATTATGGTGGTATTATTGATAGTATAAATACTGGTGATACATTAACTATCATAATTCAAACTCCATCTCAAGTAGCCCGCCATGAAGGATATGAAACTGCCTTTATAGATATGTCTACTATGAAAATAAATATATAAATATAAATTAAAAAATTAAGACAATATAAATAAAAACTAAAAATATCCCATTTATAGATATTTTGTTTTAGTTTACTATATTTTTAATTGATTTACTTTTATTAACGAACTATTTCTTATATATTTATATTTAATAGTTGTCTTTGGATGGTGTAGGTAATCGAAGATAGCTGAATTAAAGATAACACATCAAGTAATATATCAATGATAAGAGATAACATATCAATGTGTTCTGGTCATAATACAAAAAAATATCTTCACCCACTATCCCAGCTGTTGGTAATGTTTGGATTGTAAAATAGAGGTATCTTTAATACCGAAGATAAATTATACCTTCCCTATAGATCGGATGTCGGAAAAACCTATAAAACTTTTCCCCTTTCCATATTTGTTTTTTCCTTTTTGAATAATACTTTTTAAATTTATTATCAATCTGTTTTTATCAATATATAACAAAAATTTTGGTTTTCCAATATTTAAATAATATTTATGGGATATCTTGAACTTGATTCAGAATATAAAGGGGAAGCTGAAGAATACTTAAAAAAGGAAGTACATAGATTTGCAAAAGAGGAAATCAGGCCTGTAGCAAAAGAACTGGATAAACTTTCCTATGATGAATATAAAAAAACTATAACTTCTGACGGTTCTCCTCATGATGAAGTTATAGAAAAGATGAAAGAGCTTGGATACCATAAAGTAATCATACCAACAGAATATAGTGAAGAAGAATTTTCAGGAAGAGAACTTCATATACTAATGGAAGAATTAGGTTGGGGGAGTGTAGGATTTGTTGCATCAATAACACTTGATGCTATGCCAGCTCTTTATTCTGCTATATCTCCTAATGATTATCTTCATGAGGAAATTCTAAAACCGTATCTTAAAAATACTCATGAAATTAGTGGATGTTGGGCTGTAACAGAGCCGTCCCATGGTTCAGATTTTATAAGGCCAGGAAAACTCATGGAAGAGGGGGTAGATGTAGATCCCCCTCAATTAATTGCTGAAAAAGAGGGGGATGAATGGGTTTTAAATGGAGTAAAATCGTCATGGGTTTCATCAGGACCTATTGCAACTCATACTGCACTTCATGCTAATTTAGATATTTCTTCAGGAAATCCAGGACATGCTTTTGTTATACCTCTTGATTTAGATGGAATTAGTAGAGAGCCTCCTATAGAAAAATTAGGTCAAAGAGAATCTCCTCAATCTCAATTAGTTTTTGATAATGTTAGAGTTCCCGAAAAATATCTTGCATTATCCCCTGAGATGCAAAGGCCTAATACTGAGTATGTTTCTGTAGGTGATATTATTCCAATTACAAGTTGTACTATAGCAGCGTCATCTGTTGGACTAGCCCGTGCTGCATTTGAGGAAGCTCTAAACTATTCTAGAAATCGAAAACAAGGGGGAAAACCAATATGTGAACATCAAACTGTAAAAAGAATGTTATATAGAATGTTTGAAAAAATAGAATCAGCTAGATCTTTCTCACGTACAATTACAGAACATGTTTATGAAAGAAATATCAGAGAAATGAAATTTGATGCTTCTTCAAGACATTCAACCTCTATTCAATCTCATTGTAAAGAAATTGCTTTTGAAGTAGCTAATACTGCTTTACAAGTTCATGGCGGAAATGGTATTACAAAAGATTATTTAGTAGAAAAATTATTCCGAGACGCAAGAGTTCGATTAGTAGCAGATGGTACAACAGAAATTTTACAACTTAAATCTGCTGATGATATAATACAAAACTATGAATTTAAAGATAATAATTTTTGATTAAATAAAAAATAAAACATCTATTTTAAAATACTACTATAAAAATATGATATAAACAAGAAAATAAGAACTCTAGATAAAATTAAAAAAAATATACTAGTATATAGTAAAATAAAAAATAATATATTATGCTTGAATATATTCGGTTAAAATTTTATTTAGTTAAGAAAACAAATAATGATATATATAATTACAGATGATTAAAATAATGTTAAATTAAAAGAAATTGATAACTTATTTAAGATAAGTTTAGGATTTATTGAAGTTTTTAAGAAATTAAATATTTATAAAGAAAATAATATATATTATTGTTAGAAGGAAAAAAATTAATTAAGAT
The DNA here is from genome assembly GCA_018609935.1 of Halobacteriales archaeon. Next base: position 4,992 of record JAHENH010000143.1, read on the forward strand.
TTAATTTAATTGTATTTTAATTAAAATTATTTAAATGTAGGATATGTCAAAAAGAAAAATAATTCTTGAAAAATTTACTAAGTATCATTATAAACAACGAAATTTGCTGATGGATATAGTTGAAAGTATTAAAAAAGATCAGATAAGAGAAGCCCAGAAAAAGTTAGAGGAATTAAGTACATTAACGGGACCAAATTTTAGATATGAAGAAGAAACACTATATCCAAAGCTTATGGGTATATATGGTGAGGATTATATAAACAAGTTACTAGATGAACATGATAAGACAATAGAAAAAGCTAAAGAACTTAAATCATTATTAAATAGAGATTCTATATCTGAAGAGGAAAAAGAGTTGTTATATATTACCTTATCTCCCTTATTAACTCATATAGCTAAATGTGAAAACTTATCAGTACATATAAGAGAAATGTCCGGAGAGGATATACAAGATATATATCAAAGTATGAGTAATCCAAAGTATGAAAAAATGGATTTATTTGAATATACTGGACAAATACGTGATTCAATTATTGAGGAAATATATAATAAATAAAATCTGAAAATTTTTATTTTAGCTTTTTCAATATTTTCTTATAATTTCTAATAATAAATAATAGTTGATATAGTTTATAATACGTTATCGAAAATTAAATCAAAAATAGTTAAAACATCCTAAATAATTATAAAATATTTATAAGTTTTATTTTTTTATAGTAGTTATTATTAAAAGAGGAAAAAAGATCAAGATCGCTAAAGTATTAAGGATCCCTCCACTAAGACGTAGGTTAGGTGCTTGTAGATAATTTCCAAAAAGACGGACTGCGATACTAAAGTGTAGAAGAATAAAAGGAATATATAATACAGGATGATATGATACTGGTAGGTTTACTACTGCTGGAAAAATAGTTAGAGAATGACCAAATATCATTGAAAAAACGAAACCTAAGAAAACAACATGAAGAATAGAACCATATATATATCCAGCACTAGCTGTAGGGAAAATTACAAGTAAAATTCCACCTAAACCAAGCCATAAATATCCAATAAAAAGAGCCCGACCCACAAACCCTTTTTCTCCACTCAATGTCATTGTTTTTCCTGCAATATCGAACAGAAGAAGCCAAGTTGCAAGTACAATCATTGAAAATCCAATTAGAATATTTCCATAAATCTCAAAAATAAGACTAAGAGCTAAGCTACTTAGAAAAAGAAGATTAGCTCCGATCAGGGACATCTTCTTCGATTTATCAAGAATAAGTATACGGTTTAACTCTAATCTTTCAGCTGTTATAGTCAATACTAAAAATCCCATCAACCAGTAAACAAGTCTATGCACTGGCCAACCAATAGTCCATAATGTACTACCTATAAACCAACAGAAAGCTGCTAATGCTAATAGAGCATTATGGGCTACAGACTGTCGATAAAAGATATAAATAAATACGATTGTCATTATGGCACCAGAAATAGTTATTAATAACCCACTCAATAAGGTATAAAATCCAAAAAGGAGGATTATACCGCCTAAGACTGCTCCCAGAGGAACTAACCACGGCCACCAGAGTTTCAGAGCTAAAGCCCGTTCAAGTCCGATAAGAGTACCTAAAAATCCTCCGATCATAAGAAAACCATGGTTTTGAATAACTCCCTCAAAAATTGGAGGAGATGGAAAACCTAAACGTGATAGACCTCCCCACATAGTTGTAATTAGGATTATCATAGCTAATATCATTAAAATGTATCGGGGGATACTTCTATTATTGATCTTATTGGTATGCTTCTTTATTAGTGAAGACATAAATTAGATAATAATTAAATCTACAAAAGAACAGCGAGAATGTTTCAAAACTTGACTTCGAAGCTTGATGCTTTGGTTATTTAATATATATTTTATTTGAATTTTTTATTGAAAGGCGCTATCTTCTTTTTTTGTTTCTTTTTCTTCTTGTATAGGATATTTATCTTTTAGTTTTGATAGACTTTCTAGGATCCCGACAGCATCTTTTACATCACATAATACTGATTTTCTCTTTATTGATTCTACATTTACTTCATCTCCTTCTACGGTAGTTTTTTATATCACCAATAAATCTTAAAATTCTAAAATTGTTATCTTCGTTTCTTGCTAATAGTAATTTATCAAACTTTTCACCCTTTTTCCCCTTTCTCTATATATACTTGTTCTTCAATTTCGAATTCTCTACTTTTGTTTTTTCCAGTAGCAGCAAATGGATCAATTCCAGCCATTTACAATAATAAATTAATATTTTCCTATCTAAATATTGAAAGATTCAATGAAATAAAAACATTAACTATATTTTAATTTCATATATTTTTTAAAAAATAAGATTTGTTATAGAATTATTAATTAAAGGTTTTTATTCTTTTTATATTTGATTAATATAATTTAAATATATTATAAGGGATATGATAAATTAATAGAAAATTTGGATAAATAATTTTTGATCGATATATTAATGAGATATAATGTAATTTTTATTATTATATTTTTGAAAGTAATCTTTTTACTTCAATTTATACATATATTATAACTATATTGGATTTTATTA
>JAHENH010000144.1 GCA_018609935.1 Halobacteriales archaeon
AAAATGAAAGTCAGTCTTGGAGAAAAATACCTACAGGTGTAGAAATAATTGAATGTCATAGTGCTGTTGATGAGTTAATGATTACGGGAGAATCACGTTCAGTAGACAAAAAACAAGGGAATGAAGTCATAGGTCTACCATAAACAAAAATGTGTATTAGTAGTTGAAGCGAAAACGGTTGGAGATGATACTGCTATACGCCAAATAGCCAAAACTGTTAAAGAGGGTCAGTAACGTAAAGCTAAAATCCAAACTATAGCAGATAGTATTTCGGCTTATTTCGTTCCTTTCATTATTATTAATGCTTTCTCTAACTGTGGGTTGTAAGAGAGCATATAAGACTCCTTTCTTTAGAGAGGGGATAATGGACTTCCTTACAGTTTTAGGGTTTGTAGTCCATATATTGCGTCGGGTTTTCGGTAAATCCGGGATAAGGGGTTTCCGCTGGAAGCAGGGGTGTCTGTGTCAATGCCCTGAACTACGTAGCCATATGGCCCGACCTTCTATATGTGATAAGTTGGTGAGGGGACAAGAACTTCTCCATTGCTTCCGTATATGTAGGGGGATTGGTGGCCCCCTCCCTACTGGAACCCACACCATTTACAGCAGAGAGGATGTCACTGATATTTGTTGTAAATCTTTATTGTGTGTTACTTAATTTAGCTGAAAAATCTGGTTCATTGTGGGTTCCATCACAAAGAGGTTTGTTTTCTGACCCTCCACATCTACAAAACGCTGCGCTATCACTGTAAAATACTGAATTATTTTCTTGTCCTTTTATTTCAAAACTTCCTTCTAATATATATGGTCCTCTCTCTCTTGTTTTTATCTCTAAAGACTCCTTTTCATTCGTTTCTATTTTTTTGTTTTCAAATTGTTCTTCTTCTTCAATAGTAGATTCTGCAATGAAATCCGAATCTTGGTGGCTGTTATCACATAGAGGTTTGTTATCAGACATTCCACAACGACAAAGAGCCATACGGGTATCCTCTAATAGAATCTCTTCTTCACTATCTAAAAGCTTAATATTACCCTTTAAGTATAAGGGTCCATTTTTACCAACTGTTATAATGTTTTTATCTGGTATAGATTCCGATGGTCCTCCATCTTTTCTTTGATATTTTAAAGCTCCTGTCGGGCATTTCTCAACTACAGATACAATCTCTTCTTTATCACCTTTATCTGGCTCAACCCAAGGTGTTTTATCTGTATCAAATACTTCAGGAAAACCTTTAACACATTCACCGGAATGTATACATCTCTGTGAATCCCAAGTTATATCTATATCTTCACCAGAATACGTGTTGATATTTTGCTCCATACAACTAAATATTAAAACGTAAAATATATAATAATTTGGGACAAAATTAAAAAAATATAATAAATATAGAAAAAACTTAAAATAAAAATATAATTTTGTATATATAACGAAATTCTTAAACTAAAAAAAATTTAAAATACGTTACTTATTTTTATCAACCACTATATTAATTAAAAAAATATAATTCTTAATTTTATCATTTTAGTCAAATAGTTTTCAACATTATCCTCTATTTATATCATATACCTGTTATACTACAAAAACAGACTATATTTTAACATATGTGGGTTCGTAAAGTAGTGGTAAGTCCCCTTCTTAACCTAGTTAGATAGGGGGTACAACGAACTCTTATTACATTACATTTTTATGTATAAGACGATAGAAAACAACTGAAGGTTGGAGTAAAGGTATACACACTAATATCTAGGTAGATAAAGGTATGTATTCCATTTTGTTTTGTTTATTTTTCTGATTTGGGTCTTTCACTATTTTTTTCTTTTTTTATTTCTTCTATTATTGTATTATAAAGTTTTGGTTGAAGATCTCCTTTTAATGAATTTATTAAGTCTCCTACTTTATAGTAGGTTTTTGTTTCGTTAGTTTTTTGTGTTGTTGGGAAAACAAATTTTAGTATTTCTTCTTTATATATGGCTATCGATATTGTTGGAAAGATTATTTCTATATATCTTTCATTTGTAAAATCATTTTCTACTGTTTTCTTTTTAAATCCTGGACGTAGGTCTAGATTGTTTTTTTCTGCCCAATCACTGTATTGATTAAATTTTTTTATTGGCTTCCAATGTCTAGAGTTTGATACCTTAACGCGTTTGGGCCAGACATTTATTTCTAGGTTAAGATTATCTATTGTGTGATTTTTTAGTTCTTTCTTTATCTTTTTTCTTAGCTTTATTTCTTCCGGTCTAGTAAACATTTCAATACTAAAATCCATTTTTAACCCCTTCTACTTAATATGTATTTCATATACTATTTTTTAATATTTTTCTAAGTATTTAAATTTTTGTCAAAATATAAAATTAAAAATGTATTTAATATTCAATATATTTTCTATAAATATCTATTTTACAAAAAAATAAAATATAGAATAAAAATTTTCATATTATAAATATTCGAAGGATAAACACTATTTATCTTTACTAATTTCTCTTATTAACTCTTCCTCTATAAATTCAAAATATACAGAAAATATACAGTATTCTATAAAAACTATGAAAGTACTTGTACTTTATGATATACCATAAGAGTCTAGGAGAGCACTTGAGTTTTCTTTACGTATATACGAAGACGATAAAATAATAGTTTTATACGTTATCAATTCTATTGGAAAAGGAGGAAAGTTTAAATAAGAAATATTCATAAAACCAATAAAACAAATAGAAGGAAGAGGGCGAATAGAAAAAGTACACTAACAAGTCAAAAAGATAGTAGGAGAAGAAAACACCCAACAGAAAGAACAACCCACAACAGACTCCTAGAACTTGAAGAAAAAGGGAAAGTAAAAAGAGAAAAAATAGGAGGCAGCTACATGTGAACTCTACTAAAAAATAATAGAACAAAAAATACTACAAAAACTAAAGAAAATAGAAGTAATGGCACTACAAAAACTGCCAGAAGAAATAAACGAACCAGAAGAAAAAGTACAGCAAAAACTAAGAGAACTAGAAAAACAAGACAAAGTATAAGACATATCTACGTAAATCACAAACATATATATGATAAATAAATAATATATAAGAGTTAAATAATTAGATTAAGTTAAGGTGGGAGATGTCTTTCATATACGTTTCTTCTATGTCCTACAGCAAATATCCATACTTTATCTTTAACTCTACGTTGAATGTCTTGTTCTAAAGATTCTAATGTTCTCTGTCCACTCGGTGTGAGCCTTACCTCCCCCTATCTAGTGTTCTAACTCTTCAAGTGTAGTATAGTTACCTTCTTGCTTCTGTTTCTGTCCTTCTTTTTGGTAGTCGTAGATTGATTTTCACCATCTCTGTTTCTTTCTCCTTAGCACCCTTATAATATATATACATAAGTACTACAAAAGCATTTATCCTAAAACATATAGTTATACTCATGGCTTAACCATTTCACCAGTATTTTCTCGGAATACTCGGGTTTCGTATAGTAGTCTTTCATCTTCTATAGATCCTACGAATGTAAAAGAATTCTTAAGGTAAAAAAACCTATTTTTATGAAATTAAATATATTAAACTAATTATTTAAACAATAAAATATGGAATTTGAAAATAAGATAGGTTTACTTGAAGATTCTATTGATACCTTAGATGATTTGTTTTATGTCTTTGATAAAAATGGAAATTTTTTAGATTGGAATAAAACAGTACAAGAAGTTACTGGATATACAGAAAAAGAAATAAGGTCTATGTCTCCAAGTGATTTCTTTGAAGGAAAAGACAGAGAAAAAATCAGAAATGCAGTAGAGAAAACCATTGAAACTGGAAAATCAAGAACAGAAGCAAAACTAAAAACGAAAAATGGAAGAAAAATACCCTACGAATTCAAAACATCCCAGCTTAAAACCGAAAACATAAACGGAATCTGTGGAATAGGTAGAAACCTAACAGAACGAAAAAAAAGAGAACAAGAACTAAAAGAAAAAACCGAAAAATATTCTACTCTTGTAGACCAAAGCTACGATGGAATAATCGTAATACAGAACAAAAAATTTGTTTTTGTAAATTCTAAGTTTAGAGAAATAACTGGATATAGTAAAGAAGAACTCTTAGGAACGAAATTTAATAAGCTAATACATCCAGACGATAGGGAAAAAGTAAAAAAACGTTATAGAGACAGAATAGAGGGGAAAAATCCACCAAAACGATACGAAGTAAAAATGATCAACAAAGAAGGACAAGAAAAAATCATAGACTTTAGCGTTTCTAGAATAGAATTTAAGGGACAGCCTGCAATAATGGCAAACCTAAGAGACATAACAAAAAGAAAAAAATATGAACAGGATTTGAAGAATAAAAATAATTTATTAAGGTCTATTTTAGAGACAAGTATTGATGGAATATTAGTTGTGGATAAAGACAGAGAAATCATAACACACAATAGTTGTTTTGTCGAGATGTTTGATATACCAGATAAAATAATAAATAAAAAGGAAGATGAAAAAGCACTAGATTGGGTTTTAGAAAATAAACTAGAAAACCCTGACCAATTTATAGATCTGGTAGAATACCTATATAGAAACCCAAAAGAAGATAGCAGAGATAAAATATATCTAAACGATGGACGTGTTTTTGACAGATATAGTAGCCCAATACAAACAGATGAAGGCAAATACCTTGGTAGAACCTGGTTTTTTAGAGATATAACAGAACAAGAAGAATATGAACAAGATCTACAGGAAAAAACAGACCAACTAGACATACTAAACCGGATAATAAGACATGACATCCGAAATGATATGAACGTAATAGATCTATACCTAGAAAATCTACTTGAAGAATGTAAAGACAAGAAGGATCAGAAAGTAATCAGTGACCTAGAAAAGATACAGGATAGAAGCCAGCATGTAACAGAACTAACAAAGACTAGTCGTGATATCGCAGAAACAATAGCTACAGACAAACAAAAAACCATTTCTGTAGATCTTAAAGAAGCTCTAAAAGAACAAATAGAAGACACAAAACAAATCTATCCAGATGCCGAAATTGAAGCTAAAACAGATATTCCAGATATAAAAATAAAAGCAGATGAAATGCTAGCATCAGTTTTCAGAAACATACTATTTAATGCAATACAACACAACGATAAACAAACACCAAAAATCGAAATATCTACCAAACAAGATAAAAATACAGTAACAATATCTATATCTGATAATGGTCCAGGAATACCAGACGACCTAAAACAAAAAGTGTTCGGCAAAGAAGAAAAATCTATGGATAGTACTGGAACAGGAATAGGACTATACCTAGTAGAAAAAATAGTAGACAGCTATAATGGAGATGTATGGATTGAAGGCAACAAACCAGAGGGCTGTATATTTAAGGTAGAGCTACAAAAAGTTTAGATATCAGTATATGAACTATATATCTTTTTTATTTTATTTTTTTGTGGATATAAGAATAATAAATATATTATCTATTTCTAAAAAATAGTGAATAGTTAAATTGTGGATATATAAAAAATGGTATAAATTTTATAAGCTTTGACTTCTATCTATATAACCTATTGTATGGATCTTGATCCATTTTTCTAGACAATATAGAAAAGCCAGACTCACCTCTAGATGATCTTTTGGATAAAGCAAAAGAAAACGTGGAAGATAAAATACGGCAAAGAGACTATACTCCCGATACAGATTCAGATTTAAAAAAATTAATAGACAAATCTCTATATACGTATTATCACAGGTTTCAAATTGAAAATCCGAGGTATGGGTTTATACTTCAGAATCCGGGAACACTAAAAAATAGACACGAAATAAAAGACCTAGATAATACGGAAACTCTACAGGAGAGAATAAGTATATATTAAAAGTATGGTAGTGATTGGCTAGAAAAAAACAACCATTTTTCTAGAAAATTCTTCAAAATACTACATAAAAATAACTTAATACATTGTAGATCACTGAAGGGATACATAAAACATAGATTCTATCTGGATTTCTATATGACAGACTTAATAAAATATAGAGTAAAAACAAAAAACATAGATGACAAACACTGTAAAGCAGGATTCAAAAACCATCTTAAAAAAGAGTTAGAATATATTGATCCAAAACTAATCTTTGTATTTTCATCTAATACATGGGATACAATAAAAGAAAAAATAGATATAGAACCAATAGATGACAAAGTTGATGTTGATAATGTTGCCAGTAACCATGGTTATCTATTTAGAACAAACCATACCTCTATAGATACCTACATAATACCTCTAACCCATTTCAGCATGGTATCATACTCAAATACACTAAGAAACTCATATTTTGACTACCTGAAAGAAGGAATAAAAACTACAAAAAACAAATAATAAAAACACATTTTTAACCTCTATGTTTTGACGTACACCAATTATAGATTTCTTTGAATCCTAGCTACTCCATGGATACTTAATTCTAATATTAAGAATCTAAATTATATGTTTTTCTTAAATCATATTCTTTCTGTTGATTTTAGGATTTAGTATATTTTGGTGTTCTAGAATATTTGTTGAACACGCATCTTATTTAAATGTTTTAAGGAAAATTGTTTGGTTAATATTTAGAATAAGGTATTTAAATTGATGATTTAATTTAGTTATGGGTGATTCTGGTAAAAGAAACACTAAAAAAGCTGTAGATTTGCTTAAAGGTCTTTACCCCACTAAGTATGATAGTAATTTAATAGAAGGTGGTGAAGATTATATCAGAAAAGCAGTTGAAATTCTTAAAGAAGATAAACTTACTACTATACCGCTTGAGAGAAATTCTCATCTAAAAGACTCGGATGTTTTAATTGACCTAATTATGGAAGAAATCATTATTGAAAAGAAAGGAATAAATCCCCATAAACTAAAGATATCCGGACAATATCTTGAAAGACAAATACATGATATATTGGATTCTATAAAACATGAAACTGGCCCTGTTACATTATTTCATAAAAAATTAAATGAAAAAATAAAAGAAATAAAAAATAAACAAAAAAATAACTTCACTATAGTATTTCCTTTAAATATTACAGGATCGAAGCTACCATTAAAATTTTCCATAAATGACACAGAAATAAAAAAATTGGAAAAGGAAAATGGAATAGAAAATACAGGAAAAATAGCAATTCGCTTACGAGATAATTTGACTGAACTACTTTTCTCTGACATAAATAATACTAAATTCCTAGACAAATATTTAAAAAATTCTTATTTTCGATATAAACATGTATTTTTAAACTGTTTATATTGATGCTTATCTAAAATATACTAATTTTAGGATTGAAAAACAATTCATACCAGTACAAATCCATAAAAATAATTTAATTATTCAATTAATTTTCTAGAAATAAAACGTGAAAATAGAAAGAAGTTCTAGACATCCTACAAGCTGTATTTTTACAAAAATTAAAGTGGAAGTTTCTAAAGTTAATTCTAAGGAAGCAAAGAAAGCAAGCTTAGCTCCAGCTCAGCAGATAGTTATAAGAGGAGTAAAAGGCCTTGAAAGACACTTAAAAAAGCAGTTAGTGGGAAGACCCTTTATAAAGGGGAAAAGATTGAGAATAGATCTCCCACTACGTGTAGGATTACTTAATAATTCTCTCGAATTGGTTGTTTCTTCTACTAAGCTGGAAGGACCTATTGTAGTTACAGAATCTACTAGAATAAATTGGAAAGAAGAGCCACAATCTATAGAGATTAGTAAAAAATTATATAATATAATATCTGAAGTAGATAAGAAGCTTAAAACATATAATTAATAACGCTCATCTCGATAAATTATAACATCAAATTATTTTAATTTTAGGAATTCTTAATTTTATTATTTGTTTTTTAATTTTCATATCTTTCTTTTAGGAAAGACACTATGTTACGATATATAGATATGAGCGATTTTATTTTTGAGGTTTTGTATAATTGTCAATTAAGTTACATAGTATTTTTGTTATAATATTTTTTTTCTCACAGACGTTTCCCGTAACTTCATGTGGTCTTTTATACGTTTTATAAGTATTTGCAATTAGGACTTTATTTCTGTCTATCATTACTATTTTAATGATTTCTTCGTTTAATATCTGGTTTTTAGCCTTATTTATAAATTTTACCTTAGGTGTCTTCTTAGTGATTTTATCTTCGATTTCTTTGGAAGTAGAAACTACGATTATTTTTATATTTGAGTTGACTGTATTTTTTATTATATCTGTATATAGGTCAAAAGATGTTTTTTTAGAGGCGAGAAATACTATCTCTTTTTCTGCGTTTTCTAATAAATTTCTTGTACGATTTATAACTTTCTGTCTTCCATTTGTAGTCCATATACCTCCATCCTCCTCAATTTTTTCTGTTTTTATATTAGAGAGAGCTTTTTTTAGGTCGGATATTTTACTATTATACTCTTCTTTTAGATCCTCTATAATTTCTTTTGTTTTTACTGGTCTATATTTTTGTCTGCCATCTACTTTTATTTCTATTAATCCTTGTTCTGCTAGGTATTCCGCGGCTTCGTATATATTTGAACGAGGTATTCCTGTTTTATTGCTTATTTTTTTAGGTGTTGTGATATCTTGTTTTTTTATTGCTACTAAACATTTTGCTTGGTATTTGGTAAAACCAAGATCTTCAAGTGTGGTAATTGCTAATTGTTCATTGATCATAATTGAAGTTATTAGTCTAAAATATAATAAAGCTATTTTTAATATTTATATTGATTTTCAATTTTTCTTTTTATATTAATTATAATAACTTTATAAATTATAAAATTTAAAATATATTTCATAATATTTTTATTGTTGTTTTAACAACAATATTTATTCCATATCATAAAATTTATAAATAAATAGTCTACTAACAATGTTGGAATAGATAGGATCTATTAGAAATTCTTCACATAGAACTAGAAGAATATCTAGTGGTATAGAAAATCTTGATAAGATTTTAAATGGGGGGCTAATAAAGGGGAGAAGCTTTATGGTAAGAGGACAACCAGGAGCAGGAAAAACACTCTTCGGATTACATTATCTAACAGGAGGGAACAAAAATGGGAAGGAAGAAAAAATCTTTTTATAAACTTTGGTGAACCAGAAGAGTACATAAAGCAAGATGCAAAAGAATTTGGATTTAACATAGAACCAATAAAATTCCTAGATTTAAGCCCATCAGAAGAATTCTTTAAAAAAAAATCAATCTTATAACCTATTTGAGTCTGGAGAAGTAGAAACACAACCTCTATCACAAGAAATAATAAGCATAGTAAAGGAAAAAAATCCTGATAGAGTTTTCATAGATCCCATGACACAACTAAGATACCTATCAACAGATGAATTCCAATTTCACAAACAAGTACTATCCTTTCTAAGATTTTTGAAAAAACAAGACACTACAGTAGTATACACTTCACAAAATATGAAAGAAAATAGCGATGATGATCTACAATTTATGAGTGATGGAATAATCCATCTAGAATATGGAAATCCAAGGAAAATAGAAATAACAAAATTTCGTGGCTCTGATTTTCAAAGTGAAAAACATTCACTAAAAATAACAGAAAGTGGAATGGAAATTTTTCCAAAGATTTCACCTAAAAAACAAAAAATGAATCTTGAATCAGATAAACTTCGTTCTGGGGTTTCAGAATTAGATGAACTACTGAATGGAGGAATACAAAAAGGCACTACATCTATAATTAGTGGACCATCAGGAGTGGGTAAAACAACTACAGGTGCACAGTTTATAGCAAAAGCAGCAGAAAACGGAGAAAAATCAGTACTTTATATGTTAGAGGAAAATAAAGAGACATTTATCAATAGATGTGAGTCTATCAATATCCCTATTAAAAAAGCAATAGAAAAAAATAAATTATTAATAAAAGAAATCCCTCCCCTTCAAATCTCTGTAGACGAATTTACATACAATATACGAAAAGACGTCGAAGAAAATGATGCAAAATTCATAATTATAGACAGCATAGGGGGCTATCAAGAAAACGTTTTAGAAAGTACAAAAGAAGAGCTTATAAAAACATCAAAACATCTAAAAAATAAGAATATAACCACATTTTTTATAAATGAAATAAGTAAAGTAACTGGAGAATTTCAGGTAACAGAAGGAGGGACAAGTCAAATTGCTGATAATATTCTATTTTTACGTTATATAGAACATAAAAGCAAATTACGAAAATCAATAGGCGTTTTAAAAAAGCGGACAGGATCATTTGAAAAAGAATTAAGAGAACTAAAAATAACAGAAGAGGGGATCAAAGTAGGAGAACCACTAACAGAACTTAGAGGCATATTGAAAGGAACTCCAGAATGGACAGAAAGATAACAAATATTTTTACATGAAAAATAAAACACCTAAAAATAAAAAGAGAGAAAATAAAATTTTAGTACAATTAGAAAAAGAAAATAAGAGAATTTTCAGGAAATGGGCAGAGAAAAAACCAAAAATTAAAATTATAGATTCAAGTATAAACCAATCATTAAAAAAAAATTTGATTTATGTATTATCAATCTTCAAAACCTATCAAAATATAAAGACGAATTAATATCTTTAAAACAAAATACTAAACCCGAATTTCTTCCTATATTACTTGTCCGGCCAGAAAATAAACAGATAAACCAAAAAATTTGGGAAATTGCAGACGAAATTATTACTATTCCTACAAAGCAAAATATACTTGATAAACGCATAAAAAATCTCTTAGATAGACAAAAACTTTCAAAACAACAATCTAAAGAAAAACAAAAAGTAGAAAAAAAATATAAAACAGTCTTCGAATCAGTCAACGATGCTATATTTATCTTAGATCCAGAAAATAGCTCTTTACTAGATTGTAATCAGAAAGCTTGTAAACTTCTTGGTTACAATAAAGAAGAATTACTCTCTCTTTCTCCTATAGATGATTTTTATCCAAATGAAAAACAAAGATTCAAAAAATTTTTAGAAAAAACAATAGATAAAGGACAGAATAGGACAGATGAACTCTCATGTACTAGAAAAGATGGAACTGTAATTCCTGTAGAAATATCCGCTTCTATCCTAAAATCAAGCGGAAAAAAACAGATAATAGCAAGCGTACGTAATATATCAGAACTCAAAAAAAGAGAGGAAAAATTAAAACAAACAAAAGAAAGATTACAAGAAGCTCAACGCGTAGCAAACATAGGACACTGGACTTCAAATATTGAAACAAACAGTATAGAATGGTCAGATCAAGTATACAGAATATTTGGATTAAAACCCGGAGAAATAAACCCAACATATCCAAAATTTCTAGAGTATGTACATCCAGAGGACAGGGAAAAAGTGAAAAACAATGTAGAAGAAGCCCTTGAAAAAAACAACTATAATATAACTCACAGAATAGTACGGCCAAACGGAGATATACGCGTAGTACAAGAAATAGGTGAAGTACAATATGAGAATGGAGAGCCAAAAAAAATGCTTGGTACAGTACAAGACGTTACTGAAAAAGAAAAACAGAAAAGAGAACTTGAAACATTTAAAAAGGCGGTAGAACAGTCAGCCAACTTAATCTATATTACTGATAAAGATGGGAATATAGAATATGTAAATCCAGCTTTTGAAAAACAAACCGGCTATACAAGAGAAGAAACTATAGGTCAAACTCCTAGAATACTTAGATCTGGAAAACACGATAGTGGATTTTATGAAGATCTTTGGAACACAATTCTATCTGGTGAAATATGGGAGAAGGAAGTAATAAACAAAAAAAGAATGGAGAATTATACCATGTTGATCGAACTATAGCACCAATTTCCTACCGAGGAGAAATAAAAAAATTTGTAGCTGTAAACAATGATATAACTGAAATTAAAAAACAGCAAAGAAGATTAAAAATACTGAGCAGAGTATTGCGCCATGACATTCTCAATATTATGAATATAATAAAAACTAATGCAGAATACTTAAAGAAACAAGTTTCTACTGATAATCAAAAGATATTAGATATAATTATAAAAAATATAGAAAAGACTGTAGACATTAGTAAAAACTCAAGAAAAATTCAGAGATTAATAGAAAGAGAAAAAATTCCTAAAGAATCTATAGATATAATAGAGCTAATACAAGAAAGAGTAGAAATTTTAGAAGGTAGTTATCCAAATACTGAAATAGAGGTAGATTTGCCAGAGTCTGCCAAAGTAGGTGCAATTCCTTTGATAGATTCAGTAATAAAAAATGCAATGGAAAATGCGATAAAACATAATGATAAAGAGATACCTAAAGTAAAAATATCTGTTAATAAGGGTGGAGATCATGTTGTGATTAAGGTTTCTGATAATGGTCCTGGTCTTAGGGAAGAGCAAATAGATGTTTTAGAGAAAGGTACTGAAACTGATTTAGAACATTTAGAGGGTTTGGGACTGTGGATTATGAACTGGGTTGTTAATGAATCTGGTGGGAAGATAAGATTTTCAAAGAAAGAAGATGGGAATGTTGTAATAATTAGATTACTTAAATCGGAAGGAGATTAAAATTTTTGTGTTTTTCTAATTGTTTTGGTTTAATTGATTTCGTAGACAAAGAATTAATTATATCTATAAAGCATAAAATAAGATCATATCAATCATTTAAATCTATAGTAAATAAATATTATCAAGATAATAATAGAGATATATCAGGTGGTCTTAAGTCCATGCTTCTGGTTCATGCCCTATATCTCTACCTTCTAATGTTTCTCCGTCTTCGTCTAGAAGATCTTCAAAACTATGTGTGTCTAACTTTTGTCCTATATCACCTACAAAGTTTTCTAGGATTCGTTTTAGGGAGTTATTTGACATTAAATTGGTTACCTTTTGTTATATTTATACAAAATAGTTTAATGCTTTCTATATTTATTCTATTTTTCTATGTTTTCAGGATCTATATGGATCATCATTTGATTTTTTTCGAGATAGAGTTTCTTTTTTTTGGGTTCTGATGTAGTCTCTCCAAGGTAGTTCTATTAATACCTGAATCATTACTTACGCTGTTGTAACTTTCTCCATTTTCTATTCTTTCTAAGGCTGATTGTACAGTTAGGAATTCCTCTAAATCTGGAATTAACTTCCCCTATCTTGGATAATACCTTCATACATAATTTATTACTACTTAGAAGGTAATGATCTTCAATACATATAAGCCAGGTGATAGAACATAGAAACACCGTCCCTCTAATGATGGGAGGATGTCACATAGTTTGTGGAGTTATTTTCTTGTAGTTTTAATTTGATATATTTTTGTAATAGATGTATTTAGAGCTTGCAGGATTTGTTGTTGGACTAATATTGTTGGTGTTTGGTGCAGAGAAGGGTTGTTAGGTCTGCTGGTGAACTTGCACTATATTTTGGTGTGTCTACATTTTTTATTGGTGTGACAGTGATTTCGATTGGTACATCGATACCAGAGATGACTACATCTATATATGAAGCATTATATGGGGGAGATGATCTTGTAGTGGGTAACATTATTGGTTCTGAGGTATCACAGAAAACACTAGCTATAGGTATAGTTGCGTTAATACCCCCAATAGTGGCTGATAGACGAAACGTCTTAATTTAATGTGGAGCAATAATTCTGTCTATGATTATAATGATACTAACAATTGAGGACGGTATATTGATACGGTCTGAGGGGTTTTGATGGTGCTAGCTTATGTCTTCTTCATTCATGACCTATAATCAAATGAGGGAGGGAAAGAAATAGGAGAAGAACTAAAAGAAGAAAAAACATCTCCTAAAAAAGACATAATACTAGTGCTGGCGGGACTTTCATTAGTAGTTGTTGGCGGTCATTTAATGGTTACAAATGGTTTGAGTCTTGCAAGAATTATAGGAATACAAGAATACATAATAGGTTTATTAGTTGGCCTTGAGACAACAGCTCCAGAGATTACCGTAGCAGGTATTGCTGCAAAACAAGGACGTGGCGGAATCTCTATAGGGTCTCTACTAAGAAGTAATATAACAGATCCAGTATACTCATTTGGTTTAGGGGCGGGTTAACCAGATATTGTAATAGGTAACCCCGAATCAATAATGGTTTCTGCTGGAAATATGCTACTGGTATCTATATTGGTGCCATCCATTCTTTATCTACGTAGAGGTACAGATAGAAAAACTGCAATATTATGTATACTACTTTACCTACCATTATTTTTCATAACTTAAAAAAATATAATCTGGAAAGTATAATTGAAGTTTTTTGATTATAGCTTTATTTTGGTGTATGAAGCTTGTAGATCCCAGGATTCATAGATCCTCAGACAATATTAAAGGATATTAAGAAAATTACAGAGTCGGATGTGGATCTTGTTTCTCTAAAAGAAAAAATGATAGATACCACAAAACCAAAAGGAAAAATGTTTTAACAGATAATAGGAGCATTCAATGAGTTTTGGTCAAATATTGCCCGTGAACGTACACAGAAACTTATAAATAAAAAGAAAGAAAAGGATAAACATTGGGGACATCCAAAGAAACTTGATTCTAGACAGGCTGAAAAAGTCCAAGAGTGGCGAAAAAACGGATTAACCTATGAAAAATTAAGAGGTTAAAAAAAGAAACTAGTAGTAGACTTACATTCTAACCTTCCAAAGGGTTTGAAAAAAAACTAGGCTGGCAAGATGGTGACCAAATAGAATATACTATTTCTTCCCTGAACAAGCTGTCATAGCATCTAAAACAATTAAGGATACCAGCACTCTACAAAGACAAAATAGAACCAAACACTGGACAGCTCACAACACATACACACTACAACAAAACCAGACGCATCCCTAAAAAAACCCTCCCCTAAACCCTAAAACTAAATAAACTATTCTTTTAAAACAAACCGACAAAAAACATAATATATTTTTTTAATAAAATGGACAATAACCCAATAAAAAAAATAAAAAATACAAACAAATAATAATAAAATCCTCCCCCCCTTCCACTTGAAAAAAGAAGGTAATTAGAGCTGAAACAACAAACCTACCCAAAACAAAAAAATCAGATAAAAAACACATAGAAGTTTTTCCCTCGATAATATTTTTTTCCCGATTATATTTAAAGCATTTTTAACATTTGTCAAATCTAGAATGTTTTTGTTTTGTTCACGCGCGCGTATAGCTAGTGTTTTGTATTCTAGGTTCAAATCCTTGTAGGTAGTTGTTGTATGGTGATTTTCGGTTTTCATGTTTCCAAGGTGTTTTTCCTGTCTGTCTCCCCCCATGTAGGAAGGTTCAGTATAGCAGTTCTAGTAGTTCCTTTAAGAGCGGATGTAGACTTTACATTCTGCCTTGTAGGTAGCCTTGTAGGTAAACAAACATATAATAAACTACAATATATCTTTAATTATTAATTTATCCTGCCTATATTTTATTACTTAACCTACAACCCACCTTGTAGGTTTACAGCATACCTTGTAGACAACCCATAGATAGACAAACATACAAATACAAATAAATTATCCCCATAGTTATCCATAAGAAAATTTATTAAATATTTTCTAGTAGATCCACAAACAATACACACCTCGTCAAAAATGTAAAAAGTCAATGCCCTCCAGATCTTATATAAAAAATAGCTATTTATCACCATCCATAGGACTCTCTAGAATACCAAACAACTTCCATTTATTCTTCTAGTATCCCTGCACTCTTGATTACATCTATGAAGGCTTTCTTCTCTTTGTAGCTGTCTTCTCTCTTCCACATACTTAACAATCTTATGTATCATCAATTCAGTTATTAGTCGCTTGCGGTTCAATCTGTAACTAGTTGTTCTCAAACTATAATTCCTCCAATCCATCCTGGAATCTCTTTTATTCAAACCCAAAACCAAGCCGACTACAATATACATCAGATTTACCTACACCTTACTATAGATACCTTCTTCCTTCTATCATTTCAATCACTCCCTCTAATAACTGGATTGTAAGTGATTTCAGTACATATCGTTTCAAATGTAATTACAAAAAACATGCTACAAACCCGGAGATAACAAACAAAGATAGTAGACTTAATACGTTAAGTGAACAAAAAATAAATCAAATGTACAGATATAACCAAAAATATAATATATATAATAAAACAAAACTAAATATATTATTTTTGTAATTATTTTTTAATTTAAAAAAATCATGTTATTTTTTGGTTTTAATCGTTAACAAGATATATAGAAAAGATATCAATTATATATTTATGTCGATGTCAAAAAATGTCTTTGTGCTACTTTCAGGTGGTATAGATTCAGCGGTATGCCTCCAAAAAGCAATAAATAAATATGAAAATATAGAAGCTATACATTTTTCATATGGTCAACAAACTCAAAATATAGAAAAAAATAACACTAAAAAACAAACTCAAAAACAAAATATACCTCTACACATTATAGACTATCAAGATATATTTAAAAATTTTGAGGAAGGTACAATAGAAAACAAACAATATAATAAAAATCAAACTACACAGAAAGGTGGCCATAGTGTTGGATATGTTCCACAGAGAAACCTTCACTTTTTAACTACAGCTGCAGCAATAGCAGAACATAATAGTGAAATAGAAAAAGAAATAATCATCTTTCATGGAGCCCAAAGAAATGACCGAGAAGATTACCCAGATTGTAGACCAAAATTTATGGAATCTGTAGAAAAGACTATAAATCTATCAACTGATCAAAACAAAATAGAAATAAAAAATCCATTAATAGACCTCTCAAAAAAGGAGATTATTGAGCTTGGAGTAAAACTAAATATAGATTGGAGTCTTACTTTTAGTTGTTATAATGACGATAAGGGGGATCCATGTAGAGGATGTCCAGCTTGTATAGAACGAAAAAAAGCATTCGATAAGGCAGGTATAGAAGATCCTATATATAAATAGTAATAAATTCTATACAATAAAAAATTCCCTATTTAAAGACAAATTATATTTCTTTTTTCTATTTGTCAAATCAGTTGGATATGGGTTATGATATATTTATTTTTGTTTTTTTATATCTAGCAGATTTTCAATTTCTTCAATCTCTTTCTCTCTGGGATTTTCTAGTTTTTTGAGTGCTATTTCTAAAAGTTTAGGATAATAGTGTTTATTTTTTTGTAATTGTTCACCATATTTCCTTTTATACATTAAGTTTATTTCATCGAATGTAATTTCAAGTTGGTTTAGTAAATCTTCATCTAAATACATGAGTTTTGTTTTTTTATCCCTAATAGTTTCGGTTTCTTCTTTTCTTGTACCTAACTCTTCCTCTTTTTGTTTTTGTTTTTCATGTATATTGGTATTAGACGTATTAGATATATTAGACGTATCAGTAGAAGATTTCATATTAGAAATATTAGATTCATTTTCTTCACTATCTTGTTGGTTATTTTTTTCTTTATTTGAAAATCTTTGAGCTAGTTTTTCTGCTCTTTCTTTTTCACTCATGCTTCAACCACTTTTCTCTGGTTAATTATATGTTTAGCCATATTTATGAAGACATCTTCCATATCACATTTTTCTTCGTGTTTTATTATAGATTTTCCAGCCTGCATTGCCCTTTGTAATTTTACCCTCTTCCGTATTTGAAATATCGATACATTATCACCAAATACTTCATCGAACCATTCTATCATTTGATTTGAAACACTATCTGGTCTTACTTCATTTGCAACAAGACATATTGGTTTTATTTCTGTATCAAAAAACATCTCTAAACTATCAATTTGATCTTTAAGCAATTCTAAAGCACGAATAGATGTGCCTTTTGCTTCAGCAGGAATTAAGATACGTCTTGTAGCAAGTAACGCATTATCTGTTAGGGATCCAAGTCCAGGAGGACAATCTATGATAACAAAATCATATCTATCAGGTATATATTCAAACGCTCTCTTTAGTCTCTGCTCTCCACCAGTCGCATTTTTAAGCTGTGTTTCAGTGTTATTAGCAACCATCTTTGTATTAGAGGGAATAACATCAAACTCATTAGCTTCTCTAATAATATCCTCGATATTTTCTTGATTATCAACATCTAAAAGAATATCATGTAAGGAAATACCATCATGTTCATATGATTTATTTAATCCTGTAGCTTCTGTAGCATATCCTTGAGGATCTAGATCAATGAGTAAAACGTCTTTTTCTAAATGTTTTAAAGCCCCCGCTACATTCACAGAGACAGTGGTTTTTCCTGTTCCACCTTTCTGGTTTGAAACACTAATTCCAATCATAAAGCTATTATATGTATTAGACGCTTTATATGTATGTCAGACATATATGTATTATACAGAGTATACGAATATACGTAATATACATATAAACGAAATAGACATATTATATATATTAATTTAAAAAACATATAGAATTCGCTTATTGTAAGTCATCTTAATAAAATATAAATTAAATATATATACACATAATACGTATATCTATTTATTACGTAAATACATATTACATAAAAAATTAAAGTTACAATAAAATCAAAGAATACTAATTTTTTCTTTCAACTAATATAGAATGTTTGTAGTAACCCTTAAATTATTCATTTAAAAATAGTGGACAACTCTTTATATCTATATAGATAGTTGGCTTAGTATAATTAGTCACCTTCTCTCTTTTTAAAGAGGGGTTTGTTAGTGAACCTTGTTGATTTCGCTGAGGGGGTGGCTCTCAAGAAGAGATTAACTCATCTGTTGTCTAACCTTCAGAGCAAAAATGACAGGTTACCCCATCCAACATGAAACTTTTGACCATACCGGAGATATGGGTACCGTCTCGTTTCCCCATCTAAACATACGATTTACACACTGTTTAATATAAGAGAAAGCCCTATACATTCCTCCAAAGGAGATGAAGAGGTTTTATAGCTTTCTTACAAACTAACAATTTAGATAAATAACTATATTCTTCTATCTTTAGTATAATCTTTTATATAGCGTTATATGATTTATACTAATATATTTGATATATAAAACATAAACATTCTCTTATTGCTAAAATATTTTCGTATAAGGAAGTTAGGTGCGATTAAAACATGGACATATATAATTTCATTTTCCATAAAAAATATATTTATTCTAGATAATTTTCAAATCGGAACCTACATAGATAAGAGTATAAAAAGATATGTTCTTAAAAGATATTAGACTAAATACCATTATTTGTTTTCTCATCCAGTTTATTTTTGTTTACTTTCATAGTATTTACTTGTTCTAATATTAGATACTCGTCTTTGGTCTATAATATTAATACCTAATATTAGACATAGTTATTATTCTTACTTTATAATTCATATAGAACCATACCAAAATATTCATTTATTTAATTACCTTTTATACTATCATTTTTCTAGAAAAAACATATAATAATTAATAAACTATATATCGCTATATCAAAAGGACAAATACCTAACATCAAAAATTAAACTAAATATTAAGAAAAATAAAACCCACAAAAATTAATAAACCTTACAAGGGCCTAACAATTTGCTGTATAAAGACAATTAATACACTTTGTATCGATATAATTAATTTATGGATAGATACCTAGGAATTTATGTTAAAATAAAATATTATTTTTATTTGTTATTTTTTCCAAATATACTCCATTTCATCCTTTTGAAAATTGAGGCAGATTGTTTTTCTTTCATAATTTCTACTAGTTCTTCTTGAGATGTCATTTTATTTTCTAGTTTTTCTAATTTTTGGGATGTTGAAGTTGCTGCTTGTAGTTGATTTCTTAGCTCTTTTTTCTCATTTCTCAGTTTCTCCTTTTCATTTTGTATGCTGTCTATTTCTTCTTGTAGGCTATTTATCTGTTTTTCGTATTCCTCTATTTTTTGTTTGTATTCTGACTCGACGCTATCTAGTTTTTTTTCATGTTCTTTTTGTATGCTCTCAATCTTCTGTTCATATTCTTCCTGTATGCTTTCAATCCGCTGTTCGTATTCCTGTTCAGCTTCTTTGTATTCTCTACCTCTTCGTAAGAGCATACGCATAGCTTCGGATTGATTATCTATTCCATCGTTATCCTGTAAATTTTGTATGTATTCTATGTCTTCTTCAGGTATTCGGATTGTCGTCTTTTGCATTAAAAATAGAATACATATAGCATACAAAAAACTTAGTCATAACTCTGTCAGACATAAATCAAATTACACAAAAAAACTTAAAAATTATAAATACAGATCGTTGAATATATCTGTGTCTTTTCTAGCCATAGCGGTATTTATCAGTCCTATATGTATAGTTTACTACTATACTGGACATAATCAATCAGCTAATGCTGGTGACATCTGTCTTATTGTACCTCTAGTCCATATACTAGCCTTAAATCTAAACATTCCAGGGATTCTAACACTTAACCTCTTTATATGTTATAGTTCCACCCATAATAACAAAAGAATTATTTTAATTAATAATTTTTTATAACACCAAACTTTTTAGACTTT
>JAHENH010000145.1 GCA_018609935.1 Halobacteriales archaeon
CATTAAGACCTTTATATTTATCTATAGTTCGTATACCGGTCTTCGATGCAATTAATCCTGCTGTAAGAAATAGGCTACCTTTCATAATAGCATGGCCTATCAAGGCCACTAAACCTCCAATTAAAGCAGTATAGTTTGTAACAGATAAGGCACCAACTATAAGACCAAACTGAGAAACAGAAGAATAAGCCAGCATTCTTTTAATCTCTTTTTGAGATATAGCAAGTATACTACCTGAAATAATACTTATCATAGCGCTAAATATCAATAAATATCTTGCAATAGGATTAGCGTTTAGAAAATCTATCGTAAATACATTTAAAATAATTCTGATCAATGCGTAAGCAGCCACTGTTGAAACTAAAGCTGAAATCAATCCACTAACGCTATCTGGAGCACCTGAATATGCATCTGGTTGCCAGGTATGTAAAGGGAAAACAGCTATTTTCACAAATAAACCTATAGCTATAAAGACAAAAGCAGTTCTTACCAAAGTTGTATTATATCCAAAATTAGCTAGATGTAAAGATAAATCATCCATATTAAGAGTACCAGTAGCCACATAAGCGAATCCAACCCCAAGTAAAAACAAAGAAGCTCCAATAGTACCTACAATAAGATATTTTAGTGAGGCTAAAGCTGACTTACCATTTCTACCACTAGCTACCAATATATAAGCGGCTAATCCCGATATCTCTAAAAAAACGTACATATTAAACAAGTCACCAGTTATACTAACCCCATTTAAACCAGCAATTAAAAGCAGATATGAAGAATAAAACCGATTAGAATGTGGACCAGCACTACGAGAATATAATAAAACACCCAAAGCAACTAAAGAAATAAGAAAAACTAAAGAAATAGAAATACCATCAATTATAAGTTCAATACCATATGGAGCAGTAAAACCACCCGCAACATAACTTATAGATCCAGAACTAAATATGCGATATCCTAATAAAATAGTTATAAAAGAATGGATAAGATTTGAAAAAAAAGCTACATACCATCCTGTTTTGGGCCATTTTAGTCCAAATAAAAGTGATAAAACAGATGCTAATATAGGGATAACAAATAAGAGTGGTGGAAGATCAGTCATCTCTACCCACCTCCTGTATTAGATCATCTCTTAAAGTTCCATATTCACTATATATACGGACTATTAGAGCTAAAGCAACAGCTGTAAGGCTAACACCAACAACTATAGCAGTAAGAATAAGCACATGAGGTAGAGGGCTAACATATGGAGGATCTAGTTTTAAGACAGGTGGATTCGCTCCTTTTATATATGCAGTAACAATAAAAAACAGAAAAATACCTGACTGGAATATATTCATTCCAATAATTTTTTTTACAAGGTTTCTATTACCAATAACCATATATATTCCAAAACCAAGTAAAAGAAAACTCAATATATAGTAGATCTTAAATTGTAAAATATTAAACACCATAATTTATCAATATTTTTTTCTTCACTCATCATCAATGTTTTTTTCTTTCTTTTCCGGATCAGATCTAGCAAAAGCTAAAACAAAAAATAATAAAACTACAATACTTGATACAATAACTCCAATAGCAATTTCAACTAGTTCAATACTATATTTACTAGGTTTTTCAATATTTATGACAGAGTAATCAAGAAAGCCACCCCCAAGACCAATAGTTAAAAGTCCAATAGTAATAAACATAATTATTCCCATCACCGATATCGATATTATAGTTTTCAGATCTAACCAGTCCATAGTAGGTTTAATACCAAAAGCTATAGCTAACATAATAATAACAGTACTAACTATAACCCCACCTTGAAATCCTCCTCCAGGAGAATCAGCCCCATGAAACATAATAAATAAGCCAAAAGTAAATACAAATGGTGTAACAACTCTAACAGTCGACATAATAATAGGGCTTTCAACATACATACGTTCATCATCAGAAAAATTTGGACTACTCATAAAACACCTCCCTTCTAAAAATAACTAAAACCCCAACTCCCGCAGAAAAAACAACAACAGCCTCTCCTAGTGTGTCTAATCCCCTATAGGCTGCTAACACAGCAGTAACCGAATTTTTTACTCCTACCTCTTCATAAGAGTTATTAATATAATATTGAGTTACATCAGAAGTAGCTACAGGAGAATTAGAAGAACCTACTGGAGGAAGTGCACCCAATGTTGAGATAAGTACACAAACCAATAAAATAGATATTAATAAAGCTGTAGTGTTTATTGATTCAAATAATTTCTCGGGAGATGGCCTAACAGTTTTAATTATTACAACTAAAAAAAGGATGGACATAACACCTGTTCCTACCGCTGCTTCAGTAAGACCAACGTCAGGTGCCCTTAGAAACACCCAAAGAATAGATATACCTAGACTATATGCTGCAAAAGCAATTACAGAACCCAAAACATCACGTAGTATAACTGATGCTATAGCACATAAAATAATAAATAAAACTAAAACTATAGTAAATGGATCCATTATATATCACCTCCTTTCTCCTTGTCTTCATCACGAGTCCAAGGCTCAATATCTTGGTCTTGAGCAGCTCTAACAATAGCATGAGCAGCAGTAGGATTTGTTAAAAATATAAAAGCTAATAAAAGAACTATTTTAATTGTGCTAAATCTTAATCCTAATACAATAGCTATTGCGGCTAAAGTAAGGCCAGCACCAAGTGTGTCACTTTTAGAAGCACTATGAGCTCTAGTATAGATATCAGGGAGTCGAACAAGACCAATAACTGCAACAAAATTGAAAAATACTCCTCCTAAAAGAAAACATATTGCTATAATTTCTGTCAATTCAACCATTCTATAATACACCCCCTCGTTCTACTGTAAACTTCGAAATCGCTATACTCATAAGAAAATTCAATAAGGCATAAACTAAAGCTATATCAAGCAATCCGATATTATCCGTAGACACCGATAAAAGAGCTATAATGACTACTGCATTTGTTCCAAGAACATTAAGTGCGACTACACGATCTTGCATTGTTGGTCCACGAAAAACACGGTATACTATAATTACTGAAAATAAAATTAATAAAAACGAAGTAGTTATCATAGCATCAATAATTAAAACCATTATTCTTGACCACCCTCAATATCATTTCTTTCAGCAGGGCTTGGAATATTAGCTGAAGTGCGGCCATAAAAAACAAATCTAACAGCTCTTTCTAAAAAACCTGAAAATAATCCCTCCCTAGATTCTTCAGTTAAAGTATGAACAGTGAAGTTACCACGTGTTACTTTGACAGTTAAAGTCCCTGGTGTTAGAGTTATACTGTTAGCTAAAGTAGTTACAGGTATTTCTCCCCAAACAGCTGCATCAAATTCAACTATTTTTGGATCTATAGGTAGATCAGGATGTAACACTACAAAAGCTATATGTATATTTGCTTTAAAGATCTGCCAAAACAACAATGGTATATAAACAAACATACGTAAAATTCTCATAGATAATAATTTAGGTTTTACTGGACCCTTTAACGATATACGGAATAATAAACTTGCTACTATAACACCAGTTATAGATCCTGTAACTAGGTTAAACAGAGTAATAGACCCTCCTATCATTAAATAAAAAATAAATACTAGCCCAAAAAGAAAAATAAATTGTCCAAAACTAGCGCTTCTATGAACTAAAGGTGGACGCCTTTTAACCCTCTCAACTGGGGCTATTTCAACTTCAAAACCATGTCTTTCTAGTTCAGTTTCTAAAGGAGGTAATAATGGAGTCATTCCTGTAGGAGTAAATTCCGGATCCAAAAGTACTGTTTTAAGATTATTATTGTCAGCATACCTAGACAATACATCAGCATAATCACCGGGATTAAATAGATATTCTTCCCCACCAACTATATTTTTCTTTATTTCAACATTATCAAGCTTGTCCTCGAGATCTTCTTTAGCCCAAACACCTATCTTATCCAACAAATCACTGGCCTCGCTAATATCCTCTTGTAAAGTCAATCTATAAGAAACTGGATAAACAAAATGAACAGTCAAAGATATATCTTCTTTAAAAATATCATTAAAGATATATGCCACTGTATTTCGTAGAGTTACTGAATCACGAACAGGAACTAATAATCTTACTTCTGTCATTTTATACTTTATTTTGACTTCTTCATATCAATATATAACATAAATATATACTATAGTTTGGATTTTCGTATTGTACGTTTTTACTCTAATATGATATGTTTAGAAAGACAACTCTTTAGTTCTCTTCGGTCTATATATCCGGCTCAAGGATGAGCCTTTAGACTACTCACTGTCTATGAACGATATGAATGAAGTTTTAGCTATCGATACTATGTGTAGACCTACATACTCATGTCCTGAGCTTGCTAAGGATAAATTTCAAATATATGAGTATAAGACTATGGCTAATAATACATTTGCTGGTGTTAAGGAAAAGTGGGGTATAGAGGACGGTGAAGAATGGAAAATATTCGAGCGTTTAGGTAATAGTTCAGTTGAAGAAACTATAGAAGAGATGGATGAAGTTGGTGTTGAGAAAATTTTTATGGATCAAGCCATGATCTGGTCCAGAAGAGAGGCTAAGATTTGTGTTTCGGCAAGTGTTGAAAAGCTAAATAGTATGGTGGAAAAATCAAATGGTAGAATCATTCCAGGGGTTGGATATAACCCAAATCGTATTCAGGAAAGTTTAGATAGAATTGAACGAGCTGTAGATGAATTTAATTTTAAGTATGTTTGGTTTAATCCTATTACATTTGGTATTCGCCCAACTAATAAAAAATGTTATCCACTATATAGTAAATGTGTAGAGCTTGATATTCCTGTATGTTACCAAACTGGTCAATCTGCAGAACCTTTACCCAGTGAACCGGGAAAGCCTATGTACGCTGATGAAATACCTATGGATTTCCCTGAACTTACATTAGTTTTAACTCATGCAGGATGGCCTTGGTCAATGGAATGGGTATCAATGTTGTGGAGACATCCTAATGTTTATGGTAACATTGGTGGGTATTATCCCTCTTTTTTACCAGATGATCTCGTTGAATTTATGGATAGTGGACGTATTAGAGATAAAGTTATGTGGGCCACGAATGGCCTCGGACTCAAAAGATGTAAAGATGAGTTCTTAGATCTTCCATTAAGGAATAAAACTCAAAAAAGGATTCTAAGAGAAAATGCTCTAGAGGTATTTGATATTTAAACTATAGTATTTTTAAGGTTGATTTAGGATTATTAAATAAATTTTTTTTATTTAGTATCTTTCAATTATTTGTTTCTTTTTCATTATTGCTCCACATATAGGGCAAATTTTTGGTGTTGAATCTGATTCTACTATCTGTCCACAATTTATACATTCATATATTTTTGGCCGGGATAAAGATCTATTTTCTACAGTATTTCTTATGATGGACATTACAAATTATATTTATCATGATTTTTTATTAACCTTTCGATCAAAAAAATTATTATTAGGGAATAAAAACCATATAAATACTTCAATATACCTAGATCTTTATAAATAAAAGTTAAGGTAAACTATAGTAAATATATAGAAATGGCTGTAGCTTTATTTTCAGGGGGAAAAGACTCCACCTATTCAATCTACAAGACATCTAAAAAATATAATATATCTACATTAGTCTCAGTAAAAGCTAAAAAAGGATCTCATATGTATCATATACCTGGAATAGATCTAACATCCCAGTTAGCAAAAGCAATGGAAAAAGACATAAAAACAATAAAAATAGAAGATGAAGATGAAATAACACCTCTCTTTAATTTACTTAAAGAAATAAACCCAGAAGTAGTTATAAGTGGAGCAATAGAAAGTAAATACCAGAAAAATAGAATAAAAAATATATGTAATAAAATAAATGCTGAATGTCTAACTCCCCTCTGGAGAACGGATCCATTCAAAACACTAGAAAAAATAGTCGAAAAATTTAAAATAATAATAGTAGGAGTAGCTGCGGAAGGGTTAGATAAAAAATGGCTTGGGCGTATAATGACAAAAAAAACAATAGAAGACCTAAAACAACTTAATAAAGAAAAAGGCATACACCCACTGGGGGAAGGAGGAGAATATGAAACATTAGTATTAGCAGGACCTCATATGAAAGGAGAACTAGAAATTGAATTTGAAAAAAAATGGGACGGTATAAGAGGAAATCTTAATATAAAAAACACAAAAATAAAAATAGGAAAGTAGAATTACTATCCATTCAAAACAATATAAGTAACTAAAATCAACGTTAATTCAAGTATTATTACTACCTAAACCGATGGAAAAAAATATTATTAAGTATTAAATAAAACAAAGTGAAAATTGAGTTTCTGGGAGGAGTTAAAGAAATAGGCCGCAGTGCTATATTAGTTAATAATTCAATACTACTAGATTATGGTATAATAAGCGGAAATCCACCAAAGTTTCCTATAAAATCAGTTGATCCAGAGGCTATAATAGTAAGCCATGGTCATCTAGACCATGTAGGATCTATTCCAGCTTTACTTTCAGGAAAATCAAAGATTCCAATACATTGGACACCTCTAACATATAAATTAACAGAAATTCTAGCTAGAGATACATTAAAAATACATGGTGGAGAATATTACTGTCCATTCACTGAAGCTGAGATTAAAAGACTAAAAGATAATTCAAAAATACATGGTTATAATCAATCTTTCAATGTATTAGGACATACAATAACATTTTTTGACGCTGGACATATTCCAGGTAGTGCACATATACTTGTAGATGATGGATCCACTAAATTATTATATACTGGAGATTTTAACATGGAAAACCAACGTATTGTATCTGGAACCCGCTCAAGACCTGATGCAGATATAGTTATCAGTGAGAGTACATATGCAGATGTAGAACATGAAAAACGAGAAACTTTAGAGAAAGAATTTGCCGAAAGTGTTAAAGATACTATATTAACTGGAGGTACTGTAGTTACTCCTGCTTTTGCTATAGGTAGAACTCAAGAGATGATGTTAATATGTGAAAAATTCGATATAAAATGCTATGTAGATGGGATGGGGAAAAAAGTCACTGAAATATTTGACCAATATCCAAATTATTTAAAAAATTATAGATCGTTCCAAGAAGCTAAATCGCATGCATCATTTGTAGATGGTGGAAATAGATATAGAAAACATATTGCAGATAAGAATGCTGTTATTATAACTACTAGTGGAATGCTCTCAGGAGGTCCAGCTATGACTTATATACCTAAAATAAGAAAAAATCCAACTAATAAAATAACCCTCACAGGTTATCAAGTTGAGGATACTCCAGGACGTAATTTAATAGAAACAGGAAGAGCAGAAATCAATGGCCAACTAATGCATATTAATTCCCAAATAGAATATTATGATTTTTCTGCACATGCAGACCGTAAAGGATTAATTGAGTTTTTAACAGATTATAAAGATAGTAAAATACTTCTAAACCATGGAGACATATGTTCAAAATTTGCAGAAGAATTAAACAAAATGGGCTTTAATGCTCACGCACCAGAAATTGGTGAAAAAATAGAAACATAAAAAATGAAGAGTATATTAAATATTTAATATAAAACTAGTATAATTATTACATATATTAAATAGTAATTACTAAAATATTATCCTTTTTTATATATTTAAGAATACTTTTATAGGTTCAGTCTATACATACCTTATGGAAATAACAGCTTTATTAGAAATCACATATCTAAGTATAGATATACAGCAGATATATCCGACCCATTACTTTTTTAAGTAACATAATAGATCAAACAGGAAATATATTAGGAATATTTCCTAAATGGCAAGATTTTGTAATATTTCTGAGCATGATAGTATTAGATATATTTACATTGCTTATGGTTATAGATGAAAAAACAACTGTATCTTGGTGGAAAGCATCTACGTATGGTTTAACACAGATTATGATAGGTATCTCCAATCTAACATTAGGGCTTACATGGAGTGCTACTATGCTATTTATCGGTGCTTGTCTATGGTTAACCTTAGCATTCCAATCACCCAATCAAAGATTAAATAAAATCTTAAATAAAATAAAATCAGTTAGAATAATTAAATAATATCAATTTATATAAATTTAAAAAATTCTTATTTTCAATAAATCAGCTGAATAATCCTAACAGATGATATAGGTGGTTGAATAATTTAAAATATTATTTTATATATTGAGAGTTATTATAAAATATTCTACAATTTAAAAATCTCCTAGACTAGATTGAACAGAACTTATTAAGTTGGATTTCTTTTTAATTTCCTTTTTTGATACAGGTAGGTTTTTTATTACTTTCTGTATAGCTTTTTCTATAGATTCTGTTTTTCCAAAATCATCAAAAGAATTTCTAATACTTTCACGTATCTGCCATACTCCTACGGGAGCCCAGTAGTCACTTAATACTTCCCGGATTATTAGACACTTAGCCTTTCTATTTTCTTTTTTTAGCTGTTCAAGTATACCCAAGCGTGCTGCATGATACGCTCCATCCACTTCTTTCGAATAGCTAGTTCTCCTTTTGGATCCTTCATACTTACTTTCCATCCATATTTTGTCATCAGGATTCCATACACTACCTGGCATTTTTATTTCTACAAACTCAAATTCCCAGCTACCAGGTGATAAAATTATCCAGTATCTATTACCTATAAATTTATTTTTATAAACTCTTGTCTTATTTATACTAGGATTATTAATTATATCTTGATATAGTTTACTAGCTATTATATCATCTATAGCCGTTATAGACCATCTAGTAGGGACCAGTCTACGGTTTTTTTTCTTTCCTAGTATACCCATAGAGAAAATATCTTTTATATCATAGACATCAAATCCATTATCATATAAATAAAATACTGCATTTTCAGCTTTCCATTCATCATCGTAATGGACTTTTTCCACATCTCGTGGAATACTTGGATTTTCAGCCAGTTCAGCTGATTCAGCTTTAGCAGTTGGACCCATAGGAGTTCTTATCTGGTCTACATCAAAATTTAGTTTTGGACGTTTAGCAAGTTTAACTTCTACATCAACGGGTTCTTTAGCCATTGCAACTTCTTTTTGTACATCAACTAAATCAGTCTTCTTAGACGGGAAACTATCTGCATTAGAGTTTAAAACTTGTGTTCTATATTCAATGATTTTTTCTATTGAAAGATTATACCATTTTTTTCCAGCTGAAAACTCTGAAGCTTTGCTTTCTTTTCCTACAGGAGAAAGTATACCTGTAGATATATCCGGATAATTAGTTCTACCTACAAATACAGAGGGTGACGTACTCCCAAAATTAGATTTTCCTTTTGTTACCTTTTCAAATCTATTTTTAAATTCATCTATATAATTAAGTATTTCATATGATTTTTCTTCAGCTATTCTACTTTTTTCATCAGTATCAACATTTATATCAATATAATCATCTAACCTCACAATAAGAAGTTTTTGATATAAACTCTTTAAAGTTTTTAGGAATATTGTATATAATCCTAAGTATAAACCTTTGTCTTTTCTCTAACAAGGAAATTATTATACAAAATAAAGATTACTTATAATAAAATCTATTTTAAAAGATAATATCTAATATGGAATATAGTCTACTACTCTATTTCAAAAAGTTATAGGTAATCTTTCAAAATATATAGATAAAAACGGAATAAAAGTTTTATTTTATAGTATAACAATAATTTTTATCTATAACAAAAGTGGAAATCTATTACAATAGATAGAATTGAAAATTTATTTTCGTTAAGTTAAGTTTACATTTATAGAATTTCTAAATAGTATATATATGAGGTTAGAGTTTGAGAAGGGTACTATTTCTGCTATTGGTGAATATAATATACCTCACACTAAATGGGATGATAGAACCAAAAATAACAGAACTCAAGGATTTCACTATAGAGATATAATTGAATATCTAGAGAATTCTAATATATCATATAAAGATAATGTCCTTAATTTGGTAGAATCACCTGATCTATCATGTAATATTGAGCTTCGTGACTATCAAAGAAATGCCTTAGATAGGTGGATAACCGATAAAACTGGTGTTTTAGTTATGCCCACAGGGTCAGGTAAGACATATATTGGAATAAAAGCGATAGATGAAATAAACTCATCTACCTTTATAGTAGTCCCTACTTTAGATCTAGTTGATCAATGGAAAAACGAACTAAAGACATTTAATGTCGATATAGGTGAATATACAGGTAGGGAAAAAGAATTAAAGTCTATCACGGTTTCTACATATGATAGTGCCTATAATAATGCTGAAAATATTGGAAATAAGTTTAAATTCTTAATCTTTGATGAGGTTCACCACCTTCCATCGGAAGGATATTCCCATATTGCTGAATTTTTTGTCTCACCATATAGAATGGGTTTAACAGCTACATTTGAACGCCAAGATAATAAACATGAAAAACTTTCTGAGCTACTTGGTGGTAAAGTATATGAGATAGAAACTCAAGACTTAACCGGTGAATATCTTTCTGAATATGATATAGAAAGAATATATGTAGATCTTAAACCAGGAGAAAAGCATGAATATGAAAAAAATCTAGATGTTTTTAAGAATTATCTAAAGTCAACTAATATTCAAATGAGAGGCTCTGAGGATTTTCAAAAAATAGTTATGCGTAGTGGAAATGATCCCCAGGCATGGAAGGCAATAAGAGCTAGGAATAAAGCAAGAAAGATTGCTTATAGTTCTGAGTCTAAATTAGAGGAACTATCTAAATTACTTAATCGACATATTAATGATAGAATAATAATATTTACAAGATATAATGATATTGTTTATAAAGTATCAGATAGATTTTTTATACCAAATATAACACATAAAACAGATAAACAGGATAGAAAAAAAATTCTGAAAAAATTTAAAAATGATGACTATTCAGCTATCGTTAGTTCACAGGTATTAGATGAAGGCGTAAATGTTCCTGATGCTAATGTAGGTATTATTTTAAGTGGTACGGGAAGTAATAGAGAATATAGACAAAGATTAGGGCGGATTTTAAGACCGTCAGGAGAAGTAGCTAAGCTCTATGAAGTAGTTTCTAATGAAACTGCAGAAGTCAGAACCTCATATAGACGTAAAAACTAATCAATGCTAACAAAGGATCTATTAGAGGTAGAAAAAAATAAACCCAATATAAAACCATATTATAGGGATATAGATAAATACAGAGAGTTGGCTGAAAAGGTATTAAATATATATAGAGTTGGTAAAAAACGTAAAGAGATTGAAGATAAAGTCTCAGATCTTGAAACACATGATAATTTTAAATTCGTTCGTGGCTTGTCTAAGCTTTTAGATGACAAATGTGTATTCGAACAAAAATCCCCTATACAACCTTGGAAGCTTAGGGAAAAAGCATTTGAAAAAGGATTTGTAACTACTGAAAAAGAAAGAAATAATATAATTAAAAAATTATCAAAAGAGTTTCATATCTTACCGGAAGAGGTTGAAAAAAATCTTTGGAGTGACCGAGAGGAAGAACAAGTTTTAGTAGATGTCCCAAAAATAGATTCTGAAACTTTACTCCGGGAATATAATCTTTCTTTAACTCAGACATTATTATTTGATGCAACCGATTTAGAGTTTAATGTCTCAGATAATTATCAAGAAATTTTTGGACTTATAAAATATCTGGGTCTTATGTATAATGTTGATGAAGATTTATCTATAAATGTTACTGGTCCCGCTTCGTTATTCAAAAAAACAAGAAAGTATGGTACCACTATGGCTAAACTTGTTCCAAGTATTATTAAGGCAGATGATTGGAGTATATCTGCACAAATTGAGACCAAGGTAAATAAAGAGAAAAGAATATACAAATTTGAAGTAGATTCTAAATCAAAAAATCTGTTTCCAAATAAGACAGTAGTAGAATTATTTGATAGTGAGGTTGAGCGTGAATTTGCGGCTCGAATAAAGTCTCTAATGGAGGAATGGAATATAAGTAGAGAGCCTACAATTTTGAGGTCTGGTGAATATGTAATGATACCAGACTTTAGTTTTAAAAGAAACAAAAATGAATTTTATATTGAAATAATAGGTTTCTGGACACCAGGATATATAGAAAAGAAACTAGAAAAGATAAAAAAACTAGAATCAGATAAACCTATAATATTATTAGTCAATAAGGAATTAAACTGTACAAAAAATGATTTTAAAAATAAAAAAGTTGAGGAAGTTATTTTCTATGATGATGATATTCCCATAAAACCTATTGTTAAACGTCTAAAAAAGATAAAAGAAACAGAAGTAGAGAAAGATCTAAAATTACTAAATAAAAGAAAAATAAAATTAGATCAAGATGAGATAACAGATATTGATAAAGTAGCTGAAAAACACAGTGTGGAATCCGATGCCATGAAAAAATATATAAGAAAGAATTTTCAAGGTGTAATATCCAATAATCAGTATATACCAATAAAAATTCTTGAAGATATTAAAAAAGAAATACAAAATTTAGACAGTAATAAGTTGTCAGACATTAATCCTATATTAGATAGATATAATATAGGGCAAGATATCTTAGAAGAAATAGGATACTCTATTAAATATATATCTTTGGATCAAAATGAAGCCAAAGTCAAGAAACAAAAATAATATTTTTGTATATAATTAGTAAAGTATTGTGTCAGAACACCATAGATGTAAATTTTCACATTGGATTAAGAAAAATGATATATGAATATGTGAGATATGTGGAAAGGAAATATTTAATGTTGAAACAATAGATGTGAAATCTGCTGAAAAAATAATATATGTTAATTCAAGTTTCTTCTACCGGCTATGTTCTGATCATTATTATGAAAGAAAGAATAAAATTAAACAAAGAGAAATAAAACCCACAATTGAGACAAAAACCTATACAAAACAACTTTCAAGCCAGAATGTTTCTTGTTTAGATTGTAAAAACAAATAAAAAATAAATCTGGACATAATGAAAATAATAAATGAAAAGATTAATATTGAAACCAAATATGTATTGGTTTCATAATATATTTTTTTTAAAATAAATTATTCTTCCTTTATTTCATCAGCTGTATCTTTTATTGCTTGGAAAAAATAATCTGGTTTTGTAGTTTTTCCAAATTTTATAGCAAAGTCAACTTCTCTAGGTTTTCCTTCAACTTCTTTTGCAACCCTTTTTAGAATCTTACTTATCTGACGTTTAAGTATAGGTTTAGCTAATCCTACTAAAACAGAAGCGGGTATAAAAGATAAAGGATTAGCTTTTTCAGCACCTTTAGGATCATATAACAGTTTAAGTCTTACCTTTGTAGTATTTTCATCAAGTTCTTCAAACTCCCACCGTCCTCTGGCTTTAACATCTTTTGTAACTTTCCATTCTATATATTTATTTTTTTTATAGTCTACAAGTTTAGATCTTGAAGTATAACCTACAATCCACCACTTCCAATCCATCTCCCATTCATTAGACCTAATTTCTCTTATATCTTTTGCGTATTCAGTATGTTCTTTATAGTTTTTGAAATTCAGAAAAAAACTATAAATATCCTCTATAGGAGCTTTAAATTTTGCTTCAGCAATTGCTTTCCTTAGCTCCACTATACTAATTTATATATTAGTTTTTTATTTTTCTTTTATATTCAAAATTTGATTTTGCATTTTTAACCTTTTGCTCAAGTTCAGTATCAACATATTTCCCGAATCCCTCTAAAACATTTTTTCTTGTATTCATTTTATCATCTGGTAAGTTATCTACTAATCTTTTAACTACTTCGTTAAAATTTTCATTATCATCTTTGATGTTTTGTAATCTTTTATATACGTCTTTATTTACCCATATAAATTCTCTATTCATAGTAAAAACTT
The DNA here is from genome assembly GCA_018609935.1 of Halobacteriales archaeon. Next base: position 13,871 of record JAHENH010000145.1, read on the forward strand.
ATAGATTAGTACTGATAAATAATTCGAGGGTAGATTAATTTATATTTGAAAAGATATCTATCGTATTAATAAAATGTATAAAACATGAAATAATGAATACATTTCATTGTAGGTTAATCATTTTTTATATTTTTATCTAATATCTTGTTACAAAGAGTGTCTGCCATACTTATAAATTTATTTTCACGTGGTAGATAATTAAAGTCTATATCTTTAAATTTCTCCTTGATTTTCAATACTTCACTATATAAAGGTTTAATATTGGAGGAATTTACTCTCCAGTCCCCATTAAGTTGGTTTATTACTAATTTACTATCAGAAGATAATATAACATATTCTGTATAATGATCAATTAGTTCCGATAGAGAGAAAATTACAGCTTCATATTCAGCTCTATTATTAGTAGTATTACCAAGATACTTTCCATTTTTATGTATTATTTTTTCATCTTCAGTAGTATAAATATAAGCACACGCCGCTTTACCTGGATTTCCTCTAGAAGCACCATCAGTATAGATTCTTAGTGTCTTTTTTTCATCCAAAGAAAAATTTTCCTCCATTTCTCTACTAAGCATTAGTTTCTATATATTAATCTTTCTTTTATTATATGAACTAAAATATATAATAATATCAATTTAAAAAGAATATTAAAGCACTTAATAATAATGCAGCAAAAGTTGTCATAACTGCTAGAGCAGTACCTATTGAAGCAACAGCATTCAATGTAGTAGCAAGTCTCTCAATTCTATCATTTCCAAATACTATGATTTCAACTTTATCAGAAACAGTTCCACACTTAACGGGTTCTAAGTCACCAATAGCTTCCTCTACAAGGGAAACAATTAGATTTTTTAGTTCATCACTAGGAATATGTTCACCAATCATGTTATGGCTATTAACTTTATTTACTACATGAGTGTCTGTAGTCATAATTTCAGCTTCATCTACCCCTAAATCATCTATTATTTTCTTTCTAATTTCATCCCTTAACCGTGGAACCATATTATTACCATCTATTAATACATAAGCAGTTTTCTGATCGTTAACCTCTAAAACAGATACTCTGACACCTAAAGGCCCCATTCCTTGTTCTTCACTCCACTTAGTTGAATTATGTGAAATACCAAGCTTAAGATCATATGATTTTTCTTCTAAAAGTATATCTGAAAGTTTCCCAGAACAATCGACAATATTATAACTTCTCTCAGATCCTGGACTTACTATTGCACCTGAGTTGGCAGTACAGCAATTATGTGCATCAACCAACATTACATCATTTATTCCTTTACCTTTAGCTTCTGTTAATGCGTTTAAACCTACACTAAACCGTATATCATCACTAGACTTAGGAGAAAAAGTAGTTATTAAAAGAGCTCCTTTTCCGAATTTTTGACCTAACATTTTGGTGTCTCCACATTGAAGTCTATAGCTCTTGCTAGCTGTTGAGCTGTATTCAATTGAATCTATAGCATCATCAATTGCTTTCCTTATTTTTTCAACTTCTTTTTGGCCAACAGGGTTAAAATCATGGTCAGCAGTAGCATGCGGAATAAAACAAAGAGAAGGAGAAGACTCTGAAAGACGCAAAGGAAGGTTTCCCCCACCTATGTCCCCCATTATACCTGGATGGACCATGGGGAGGACAAACCTAGCTCTTTCCTTATTCCTATCTATGTTTTTGAAAGACAAAACAGTTAATGGAACCACAACAGATTCTCCCATTCTCTCCAGTACTTCCTCAAGTTCATGTGTTCCATCTGTTATATATCCTATAAATCCTCTAAGGAGTTCTAAACCAGAAACACCAATACTAGTTTTAACTGGATGGTCTACAAGCCTAACAAAAACATACGCCCCCCCTATATATAGAATACAAGTAGCTATTAGATTAACAAAATAACTTCCAGATAAGGGATCAAAAAGACCAGTATATATATAAAGCACTCCAGCCCCTACAACAGTCTGTAAACTAGCAGGTAAAATAGTTCTAGGAATAGAATCACTACTTATAGCTAACAATACAAGAATACGCAAACCAAAAATCAATGAAAGGGAAGCTACTAAAGCATCATATACGAAATTATCAAAACCTAGATATTTCTGAAATAATGCAGCTGCTACTACGAAGACTATAGAAATAGATCCGCAAAAAACAGCTAAAAAACCGGACCTATTCCAGTTCATTTGTCCACCCAAATATTTATCTATAGGAGGAGTAACAAAAGCAGCTACTAAGGCAGGAACACCAATATATAAAACACCTTCCCAGGCAGCTATAAAACCTTCCCCAAAAGCACTAAGACCAGCTATCCCTCCAGCAACTAAAGCAAAAAACACAGATTTATACCATCGAGGGGTTCGAAACATATAGCGAGTGAATCTCGTCACATACCCATACCCCAAGTCCATAATATAAACATAAAGATAACATAACTAAAATTCTCCTAATTTAACCATCAAAAACAAACGTTTATATCTACGAAAAATATCTAAATAAAAGAAGGATGAGATAAATCTAACTAAAATTAACCTTACAATTTAAATAAAAAGGTTTTATCCTTAACCTTGTTAACCGCCTTGGGGTCAAGCCCCGAAGACACTTGCCTTGCTCATTCTATAGATTTTTTATATATCCCAGTTAAAAAGCTATTTTTAGATATTTGTATAATCTATAGAAATATATATAGTTGATTTTCTTTTCAATAATAGATATAATTTTTTTATTAAAATGGGGAAAAGGTTTGTGTTTATAGTCTATAAAGTTATTATGAAGAAAATAGGTATCATACCAATCAAGGGACCTATAGCTAGTGGATCTTCTATGCTACCATTTAGTATGGATTCTGTTGAGAGTATTGAAGAATCAATAAGAAAAGCTCAAAAAGATGGAATAGATGGTCTAATAGTTAGGATAGATTCTCCAGGTGGTTCTCCATATCCTAGTAAAAAAATATCTGAAAAAATACAAAATCTAGATTGTCCAGCTGTAGCACTAATAGAAGAAAAAGGATTATCCGGTGCCTATTGGATTGCAAGTTCTTGTGACAAAATTATAGCAGATGAACTTAGTAAAGTAGGAGGTATTGGAGCAGCTGCAATACAGCCTGATTTTTCTCAGTTATTTGATAAGCTTGGTGTAAAAATGGATATGTCATCTACAGGAGAATATAAAGATCTTGGACTTCCAGGAACTGGAGAAAATGAGAGTGAAAAAAATGATTTGATGAAAGAGCAGATTAATGAAATAAATGAAATATTTAAAGAGAAAATCTCCGAAAATAGAGATATAGATCAAGAAAGAACAGATGAAGTATTTGAAGGTAAGCCGTATTTAGGAAAAGAAGCCAAGGAAATAGGTCTTATTGACGAACTAGGAGGGCAGGATAAAGCAATTGAAGTTTTATCTAAAAACTGGGAAAATGAAGAAATAGAAGTTATAGATTATGAAAATAAAATTAGAAAAGAAAAAGAAGGGTTTCTTGGAGGCGCAGTAGAAAAATTCCTAAGATAAAAATATTTTGTATTAATTTAAGTTTTAAATATATAATTATTTTGTTGGTCAAGTAATTATTTTAAGTATACATTTTTTATTTAATATAGTATTATATTTTTAAAAATTATAGTGATATTCTATAAAAATAATCATCTAATTAACCAAGATATTTAAATATCTTGAGTTTGTAAAATAATTTCGTAATGTCGATAATAACGTGTCCAAGCTGTAGTATGGAAATAGTGTTGCCTACAAGCTATGATGACTATAAAGGAGAAATAAAATGTGAATCCTGTGAATCATTACTAAAAGTAGATATAGTTGACGGATCACCACAAAAAACTGAAATAAAAAGAAAAATGACATTAAAATAATATCATTCCATCAGCTAATTCGACTTAGGTACAAAAAATTAGGTTATATAAAATTAAGAATATAAAGATAACAGCTATATCAAAATATATTTACTAGTATTAAAGAGAGTATTTTATACATAAATATATGCAAATACATATATGATTTCTAGTTTGGGCAGTAACCTTATGTTTCATGGTCTATATATTTAAGATAAATTAAATGAAGACAGGAAAAGGATTTGGGATAACCGACCATGCAATATATAGATGGAGGGAAAGAGGAGATAGAAGTTATTCCATAAAAAAAGCAGTAGATGAAGCAGTTTCAGTAGGATTGCCAAAACATAGAGGGGGTGGCCTACTACATCCCCCAATAGAAGTAGTATTCGTTGTTAACGATAAATCAATAACAACTGTTTTAGAGATGAAGGATAATTTAACTATAAATAAAGAACACCTCAAGGTATGTGATGGGTGCGGATATCATTATGACCCTTCTCAATCAGAAAATTGTCCTTGGTGTGTTGAGGTTATCGAATTTTAAGAAATAAATTAATTGTTTATATGAATCCACGACCTATTTTATCTTTATCTAATAGTTTTTCAAGTTCGGATTGAAGTTCTTTTTGCTCTTCTTGAAATGTTGAAGATAGGTCATTTATAGACTCTGGTCTTTGTCCTTGATTATATGTTAAAGGTCCAAAAGCAGGACTTTCTAATATCTTCATCATTTCAGTAAACAGTCCTTGTTCTTTTGTTTCTCCTTGGTTTCTATGTTTAGAAAAAGATTTTATTGTATCTTCTAGCTTCTCAGCTTTTTCTTTAGCTTCATCTTTACTTTTCAATGGCTTATGAACAGAAAAATGGCCAGAATCCATACTTTTTGGTAGGTTAGAATTGATTTCTTCATCTATATTCTTAGATAATTTACTTCCAACTCCTTTAACCTCAAATGGATTTTTAGCGTATATTTTAAACTGAAAAAGCCCTGTACTAGGATGTCCAAGATAAAAATCTTCTCCTATACCTTTTTCACGCTTTCCAGCTATAGCCTTCCATTTAGAAGAATCCACATCTTCTTCAACGATATCATTCAATAAATCTTGCCAATCACGTATTTTCATTATATTAAATTAAAACCGTAAACCCAATCAATATTTGGATTATATTAATTTTCTAAGACCTATAATAGTTTTCCCTATTAATCTCCATCATCTAAAGAAGATAAAAGCTTTTCAGCTTCTTCTTTTGATTCCTCTATCTTCTGTATAATATCAGCATGTTCCCCTTTCAACAATTCTTCTTCATCCATTTTATTTAATTTATTCATTACTTGTTTATAAGAATCAATCCAGTTTTCTAGTATATACTGGAGTTCTTCTTCATCAACTAGTTTATATGACTCGATCATATTTTCATCCATAGCTACTACAGGATTATATCTATATAATGCTGTTAGAGTCGAACTTAGATTTTTTGGTGACAGATCCTCATCCTCAATAAAATCTTCTTCATCCATCATCTAGTATATAAGGTATCCTTTATCAATAATTTTATTTTAATTCTTAGTACAGCCTAGATCTCATCTCAAAGAAACTAAAGGAAATAGATTAAAGAAAGAGAGTTTAGTTTTTTCAATAATATGATGATTGATGTACATAGAGCCACCTCATCCTTCATAGATTAGGGAAGTTGCCAGTAAACCTTGGTTGGTTTTTTAGATAGAGAGTAACTCCTTACGTGAACCAAGTCGTCAGTCCTGATTTTAAAGGACGAACTAACATGTACCCACTTCTGACATAGGGATTTTTAACTATAGAGATCATAGAAACTGTCCTGTTCACACCCATATATACTTATTTTTACCTACACCTTTTAAAATATACAATTTAAGCAGCTCTAATAATTCCTCAACCTAAACCATAGAGGCCTTATTACTCCCTCCTTACAAACTTCACACTAAGATAAATAAACATGATAGCAGACAAAAGTCTGACGTAGTGTTTAGTACCTCTATACATGTTTTTATAAAAAAAGTAACAAATAATATAGCTAATGATAAAAAATTAGAAGTAAAATATGAATAAAGATAATACTGGACATGCAGTTTTAGCTGAAGTTCTAATCATGTTTGCAGTAGGTGGAATAATAGGGAATGTATTAGGGTTTCAGGGAATTGTTATAGGACTAATACTTGTAGGGTTTATAGGAGAGGTAACAGTTAGACGAATAATTTAAACATCATATATTGTAGTATTACAATTGAGATCATACCTAAATTGAACTAACTCAAATATGTTTTATTCAGCTAACACTTTATTACTGAGTTCAAATTTTCTATCTTGTAATTAGAGAATTATATTTGAAAAAATAATTATATATCCAGTCTCCATAAATTGATTAAATAAATACTAAATAGAACAACCTGAATAATAAGGAGATATATATGAAACTTGAGAATAAAAATATAGTGATTACAGGTGGTTGTGGATTTATAGGAAGCCACCTAGCAGAAAAGCTTACTATAAATAATCATGTGAAAGTTATAGATAATCTAAATTCAGGAAAAAAAGAGTATATACCGGAAAAAGCCAAATTTGAAAATATAGATTTACTAGATAGAGACAAACTAAAAAAAGGATTAAATAAAGAAATAGACATAATATTTCATCTAGCTGCAAATCCTGATATAAGAAAAGGAACAAAAAATATTCGTTTAGATCTCAAACAGAATACTATCGCTACAAATAATCTCCTAGAAATAATGAAAAAGTATAACATAAAAAATATTGCTTTTACGTCTACTTCAACAGTATATGGAGAAAATGTACCTATACCTACTTCGGAATCATTCGGTCCTTTAAAGCCCATATCTTTATATGGTGCCTCAAAGCTTGCATGTGAAGGGCTTTGTACTGCATTTGAAGGAACATTTGGATTTAGATCATGGATATTTAGGTTTGCAAATATAGTAGGAAGAAGATGCCACGGAATAATACCTGATTTTATAGAAAAACTACTTGAAAACCCAAATAAGTTGGAGATATTAGGAGATGGTAATCAGAAAAAGTCTTATCTTCATATAGCAGATTGTATACAAGCAATAATAAGCATAGTAGAAAATGGTGAACAAACTATTTATAATATAGGAAGTGGGGATACTATTTCTGTAACAGAAATAGCAGAAATAGTAAGTAAAGAAATGGGTTTAAATCCAAGATTTGAATATACGGGAGGTAAAAGAGGTTGGAAAGGAGACGTTACTAAAATGCTTCTTTCTATAGAAAAGATAAAATCAACAGGCTGGAATCCACAAAATAATAGTAAAGAATCTATACAAAAAGCTACACAAGAGATGCTTTTAAATAAAAACTAATACCTAAATAATAAAACATATAGTATGTAGGTAAAAATTATATATAATTTTCTTTCAATATGGATAGTATTATGTTAGAAATTTATTTTTTAGGTTTATAGAGAAATAAAAAAATATAAGTAAAATTTTAAGGATTAGATTTATTAAATATATATATATATATATAGAACATAGTATTAATATAAGTTCTACAAGCTTACTTATTTACAGCTATTATGTTTAAATTACCATCCATACCATAAGCTTCTTATGCTAAATCCACGGAAAAAGAAAAAAGCTATAATTATAATAGTTAATGAATACACAACAGATACTATATAGTTCTTTGCGCCAATACTTAGATAAATATGTAATTCAACATATAAAACCAGCTCCATCAACAAAAAACAAAATAGTAAGAAACCAACTAAAATTAATTACATTACTTGAAAATGTAATGAATTATCCCAGTTATAAGAGCTATCAAAATTAAAATATAATCAACGATACTCTCAGGAGATCTAATATGGTCAGTCCTGATTTTTTACCATAAATAATTTTCTTATAAAAAAATATAAATCTATTTTATTTACACATTACTTATCTAAAAGAGAAATTAAAGGTAATAGTAAATTACTCTAACTCATTTTGTATATGCTGATTTAAAAACACAACTTAATCCTTTATTTTCTTTAATATAGAACAGTTTCAACTAATATCTAGTTGGTATATAAACAAATTAAAATATATTATTCTAATAATTTTTTAGTTTGTTTATGTCGCCACCTAAATAGTATATATAATACAGAATAAACAAAAGGGATGGTAATTTTATTAAGTTTATTATTGAATAGTTTAAATTCTATATGATCAGATATTAACGTTCTATCTTTAGCTTTAGTGAATTTATGTGTATGTATCCACTTCTTAAATGGTCCATCTTCCATTTTATCTTTAAAAAAAGCTGTATTATTTTTTCTTTTTCTTTCTAATATAATGGAAGTCCAGTTCTGTTTGAAACCAATATCAAAAGGTTTTATAGATAATTTTAGCTTAGAATCTTCTTTTAGAATTTCTATATTATTACTATTTTCTGGACCAACTATAGACTCTACACAAAGATTCATCCAATTAGGTGTAATAGCTTTAAGGCCTTCAATTGTAGAATAAAATTCCCATACTCTGGGGAAGGGGACATTGATAAATATATCACGATTAAAATTAGCCATATAAAAAGATAAAATATAAACCTGAAAAACCTTTTCTACAAAACCTCAAAAGAAATATTATTTTCGTTGAAATACAGTATTCTAATTCTATTCAATCTATAATACTATAGTATGGGAGATAAGATGAAATGTTCAGATATTTGTGAAAGATTAAATAGAATTTTAGATGTTGAAGAATATAGAGATATTGATAATAGTAAAAATGGTCTTCAAGTAGGTAGATTTAATAAAGATATAAAAAAGATAGCTTTTGCAGTAGATGCTGCTTTAGCTACAATAAATAAATCTATAGAAAAAAAAGCAGATTTTCTTATTACTCATCATGGAATATCTTGGGGAGGTATAGATAGAGTGACAGGATATAAGTATGATAGGATAGCTTCACTAATAAACGGGGATATAGGATTATATACAGCTCATCTCCCATTAGATGGGCATATGAAAATAGGAAATGCAGCAGGTATATCTGAAATATTAGAGCTTGAGAATAGAAAATTATTTGGACAAATAGGAAACAAATACATAGGACAGGAAGGTAAACTTAAAAGCAAAAGTAACTTAAAAAAATTGATTAATAAACTAAATAATTCTATAGATACTCCGAAAAATAATATTAAAGTATTAGATTTTGGACCAGAAAAAGTAGAGGATATAGCTATAGTTACTGGTAGTGGAGCAGATTGGTTAGATGAAGCTGTAGAAAAAAATATAGACCTTTTTATAACAGGTGAAGGTAAACAAAAAATCTATCATGAATCAAGAGAACAAAATATAAATGTGTTACTAGCAGGACATTATGCTACAGAAATATTTGGGGTAAAATCTTTACAGAAAAAAATTAGTAATTGGGGACTAAAAACAATCTTTATTGACCATCCTACAGGGATATAAACTTTAACATATTTATACCTCTAATATCTCCAAATACTTAATTTAAATTCTATTTTGGTTAAGGGGAAGCCAAATCTGAATATCTTGATAAATATAGTTTTAGGATTTTGATTACTTAGGCTGTATTTCTATATTAGTTTATTTTTTGTTTAAATTCTTTCTTCAATTTTTTAATTTTAGGGTCTATTCTAAATTTACAATAAGTTGCACTTGGATTTTTTTCATAATAGTCCTGATGATATTCTTCCGCTATATAAAATTTTTCTAGCTTTTCAATTTGGGTTACTATTTTATCCTCTATTTTATTTTCTAATTTATCTATATATTTTTTAGCGACATCTCTTTGTTTCTGATTATGATAGAAGATTACTGATCTATATTGGGTTCCTATGTCCGGACCTTCTCTATTAAGGGTTGTTGGATTATGGATGCTGAAAAAAATTTCTAATAATTCTTCATACGTTATTATGTCTGGATTATATTTTATTTGTACTGCCTCTGCATGACCTGTATTTTGATTACATACCTCATCATATGTAGGGTTTTTAGTAGTTCCCCCACAATAACCAGAAAGCACCGATGTTACACCTTTTATTTTTTTAAATACACCCTCAACACACCAAAAACATCCACCAGCAAATGTTGCTTCTTCCATTATTTTTATTTAAAATCTTAAAATCTATAACTTCTTCTAAGGATTTTAATATAATATTTAATGTTTAATTTCTATTTTCGTTTTTCTTCAAAGTCGATAGCTATCGAGTTTATACAATATCTTTTTCCAGTTGGATCCGGGCCATCTTCGAATACATGGCCTAAATGGCCTTTACATTTAGAGCAAACTACTTCAGTTCTAACCATTCCGTGACTAGTATCTTTTCTAAATTTTATGTTTGCTTCGTCTAGTACATCCCAGAAACTAGGCCATCCAGTTCTAGATTTAAATTTCTGATCTGATGAAAAAAGTTTTTGATTACATCCAACACATCTGTAAATACCATCATCTTTTTTATCTATATATTCACCACTAAACTTTGGCTCTGTGGCTTTTTCTCTTAATATCTTATATTCTTCTTCTGTTAGCTTTTCTCCCCATTCCTTATCAGTTTTAGGAAGGGTTCTTTCATCTTTTTCTTTTGACATATAGATAATAAAGCTTCTATATAAAAAAACCCTCATCGATAAAATAGTTAATTAAATTTGGTCTTTTCTTTCACAAATTAATTCAATAAAAATATAATAAGAAAGGAATAAGTATTCGGAAAACTGAATCGAAGATAGTGATAGGTCATGGCAACAGAAGAAAATGAAGAAATTGATACAGTATACGTGGGAAACAAGAGACCTGTTAGGTACGCTGATGCAACAATGATGAGTTTTAATCAAGGTAGTGAGGAGGTGTCCCTTAAGTCGCGTGGTAAGGCTATTTCTACTGCTGTTGATGCTGCAGAAATAGTTAAAAGAATGGTAGATGGAGTAGAAGTAGAAGACATAGAGATAGACACAGAAGAAGTGGAAGACGAAGAAACAGGAGAAACAATAAGACTTTCATCTATGAGGATATCACTTACAAATACTAGTGAAGAGTAAAAATGAAGGATTAAAACTGTCAACGATATAGATAAAGAAGAAAAATCGGTCTACGTCGGCTAAATGAATTCAAAAAATAAAATGGGATTAAAGCGTAACGTTATAGTAATTTGTCTTATCCTATCAGTTATAGGGCTCGGTATAGCGGTAACAAATACACACATACTAGCATATACTGCTGGTTTTACACTAGCAGGATGTTCAATACTTGCTATAGCTATAGTGATAAGTGAAGGTATACTAAGACAAAACAGTAGCTAGAAATTAACGAACTAGTGAATTAAAAGGGATAAGGCAGAGATTCTTCTAAATCCTTCACTCTATCCATTGAAGTTTTCATTAATGTAGTAGTATCCCATTTACCTTTTAACAGACTTTCCTTAGCTGCTACATCAACTTCAAAAGTTTCGTTTCCAACTTGTACATTTTCCTGTTTAATATCTAATTCTATCTTAATATCTGGATATTCCTCAATCATATCTTGTATCTTCTTAATATCTTTTTCATCTACTACAGCTACTGGAATACCTATAGAAATAGAGTTATCTTCAAATATCTCTGCAAAAGACTCCCCCAATATTGCATCAATACCCCACCTCATAAGTGCTTGTGGAGCATGCTCACGCGAGGATCCACATCCAAAATTTTTATTTACTACTAAAATATTTCCAGAATAGATATTAAAAGGATGTTCGTTAAGTTCTCCTTCATCATTTCTTCTCGCATCATAGAAAACATAATCACCCATATTATCAAAAGTAACTTCTTTTAAAAATCTCCCAGGAACTATACGGTCTGTATCTATATCATCTCCTCTAAGAGGGATCCCTGTTCCTTCAATCTTTTTAAGCTTCTTTACCATAGGTATATAAATATATTGAGTACCCTAAAGCATAACTAAGATTAATAGAAATTATATTAAAGTATTTCCCGGATGTCAATTACTTCCCCTTCTACTGCTGCTCCAATAACCATTGCGGGACTCATTAATACAGTTCTTCCGTCTTTACTTCCCTGCCTTCCTATAAAGTTTCTATTAGAAGAAGAGGCACATATCTCTCTCCTCTGAAGTTGATCTGGATTCATTCCTAGACACATAGAACATCCAGCTCCTCTCCAATCAAATCCTGCATTTTTAAATATTTCATCTAAACCCTCTTCTTCAGCTTTCTTTTTGACTCCTTGGGATCCAGGAACTACTAAAGCCCTATCTACTTTTACTTTTCTGTCCAAAACCTCTAATACTCTTGCTGCTTCCCTAAGATCCGAGATTCTAGCATTTGTACATGATCCTAAAAATGCAACATCTATTTCTACCCCTCGCATAGACTGTCCAGCCTCAAAACCCATATGGTCCAATGCTTTTTTATCACCTTCACTAGTAGGCTCAGGGATGCTCTCAGATATCTCTATAGCTTGCCCAGGATTAATACCCCAAGTTACTACAGGCTCAAGTGAATCCACATCTATATGGACTATATCATCATATTCTGCATCAGGTTCAGATTTAATTGAATTCCAAAACTCAACAGCTTCACCCCATTCCCCGTCAGGCGCATATTCTCTATCTTTAAGATATTCAAATGTTTTATGATCAGGATTTACATATCCGGCTCTAGCACCACCCTCAATACTCATATTACAAATACTCATTCTACCCTCCATCCCCATTTCCTGTATTGCAGTTCCACTATATTCATAAACATATCCAACCCCACCATCGACGCCTAGCTTGGAAATGAGTTTTAAAATCATATCTTTAGGATAAACTCCTTTATTTAGTAAACCATCAAAATCAATCTTTCTCACCTTTTTTTTCTCTAATGATATACATCCAGTAGCTAAAATATCTCTAATTTGGCTTGTACCCACTCCAACACCTAAACAACCAAAAGCACCATGTGTACTAGTATGAGAATCCCCACATGCTATTGTCATACCAGGCTGTGTTAATCCAAGTTCAGGACCTATAACATGTACTATACCCTGTTTTCCTGTTTCAGGACCTAAAAAAGTTATACCATGCTGTTCAACATTTTCTTCAAGCTCTTGCATCATTTCTTCAGCTTTTTCATCCTCAAACGGTCTATCAAGGCTATGAGTAGGAACTATATGATCACATGTTGCATACGTCCGTTCTGGAAAAGCTACATCTAAGTCTCTCTCTTCTAACATACCAAAAGCCTGAGGACTTGTTACCTCATGTATTAAATGGAGGCCTATGAAGATCTGGTCCTCACCACCGGGAAGTTCTCTTACCTTATGTATATCCCAGACGTTATCATATAGAGTACCACTAGACATTTGGACTGATTAGGTTTAGGAAGTAAATAACAACCACGAAAGAATGTAACCATAATTATATATTTATCTTCTTCGAAAATAGTCGTAAGTATGTTTCCCTAAGCTAGACGTAATTATCAAATATATAAACCTACAAACTATATATAAAATAAGTTATTATTTACCCCAAAGCTGAGGACTGAAATATCTATTGTAAATAAATGATGTCTGAAATAGTATGTATCTAATGACTTTGACATCCTACCTATATTGATATAGAATATAAATCAGGAATCAAAAAATTCCGAATTATATAGAATAGAATGTCTATTTGAATAATCACCACTTTACTGCGGGAAGAATGTCACCCGAAGGACTTTTCTCATTGCCTTTTAATTTTCTCTATGGTAGATGTATATTATGATGACGATGCAGATATCTCGGTTTTAGATGATAAAACTGTTGCAGTAATAGGTTATGGATCACAAGGAAGAGCCCAAGCTAGAAATCTTCATGATTCTGGAATAAACGTTATCGTAGGTCTTAGATCTTTGAGTAGTTCATGGGAACAAGTCAAAAAAGATGGGCTAGATGTAGTGGAACAAGATAAAGCAGCAAAAAAAGCTGATATTGTACAAATTTTAATTCCAGATAATGTCCAACCAGAAATATATGAAGAACAAATAAAAACAGGGTTAGAGGAAGGTAATACATTAATGTTTTCTCATGGATTTAATATACATTTTGATCAGATAGACCCTTCTAAAAATCTAGATGTAATAATGGTCGCTCCAAAAGGCCCTGGAGACTTAGTAAGAACTACATATGAGAAAGGAGAAGGAATTCCAGGATTACTAGCTGTTGACAAAAATTATACGGGAGAAGCTAAAGAGATCGGTCTAGCATATGCTAAGGCTATAGGTTGTACTCGAGCAGGAGTTTTAGAGACTACATTTAGAGAAGAAACAGAAACTGATCTATTTGGTGAACAAACAGTTTTATGTGGCGGAACAACAGCACTTGTTAAAGCTGCATTTGAAACTTTAGTGGATTCAGGATATAGTGAAGAAATGGCATATTTCGAATGTATGAATGAATTAAAGCTTATAGTTGATCTTCTATATGAGGGAGGGCTAACTAGGATGAGAGACAACATTAGTGATACAGCAGAATATGGGGATCTAACAAGAGGGGCTAGAATAATAGATGAGAATGTAAGAAATAATATGGAAGAAATACTAGATGAAATCCAATCCGGAGAGTTCGCTAGAGAATGGATAATGGAGAACAAGGCAGGAAGGCCAGTATATAATAGATTAAAAGAACAAGATGAAAATCATCAGATAGAGGATATAGGAAAAGAACTACGGTCTATGATGGTTACATCACCACCTGAATGAAGTTCTCCACCCTAAAGTACGGAGGTTTCTTTGTTTAAACCACCCGACATAGGTATAGTATTTGCAGAAACGGGGTTGAAGGATTACACTCGTATATGTCCTACCTACAAAATTTATCAGCATAGATCTTCCACCTTATTACCACAAACAAAATTAAAACAATCCAGGACAGGTATCTTACAGACCTATATCTACTACCTACTTACCAACCTGTAAATTCTAAAATAAAGAAATATTAGTTTGTAGTTCTTTCTCCTCTAGCTAAGGATACACTTCCTGTTCTTGCCATTTCCTTAATTCCAAATTCCCTAAGCATTTCTTCTATAGCTTCTATTTTTTCTGTATCCCCAGTTATTTCCACAGTTAAAGATTTTTTACCTACATCGATTACTTTTGCTCTGAATGCATCAGCTATCTGCATTATTTCACCTCTTGTATCTTCATTAGAAGAGACTTTTATTAATGCGAGCTCTCTATCCACTGAGTCATCATCTGTTAAGTCACTAACCTTTATAACTGGAATTAATGTATTCAATTGTTTCATTATCTGTTCAACTTCCTTATCATCCCCATTAGCTACAATAGTCATCCTAGAATATTCTGGATTTTCTGTTTCTCCTACCGCTAATGAGTTAATATTAAAATCTCTTCTTGTAAACAAACTAGCTACCCTAGATAATACTCCAGGTTCATTTTCAACTAATGCAGAAATAATGTGTTCCCTTTCTTTAAATTTGTTAGTCGTTAATTGTTCTTCTCTAAGACCTATAGGATGTCTTTTTGGTTTGCTCATTTTTTAAGATATCTTGCTTCCTTTAGTCCCTTTGCCCATTAGAAATTCATCGTTTCCAGCTCCTGCAGGAACCATAGGAAAGACTTTTTCACTTGTTTCTACAATTACATCAAGTACACTTGGACCATCATATTCAAAGGCTTCTTCCATTGCATCTTTAAATTCTTCCTCTGTTTCTACTCGTTCACCATGTGCTCCAAAGGCTTCCGCTATTTTATCAAATCTTGGTAGGTATAGTTCACTTGCTGTGTATCTTTCATCATAGAAAAGTTCTTGCCACTGTCTGACCATTCCATGATATGAATTATTTATTATTATATGAGTGAAGTCTAATTCTTCTCTGACAGCTGTGATTAGTTCCTGTAGAGTCATAATAAAAGATCCATCACCATCTATACAAACAACTTCTTGATCTGGAGCCCCAATTTTAGCTCCTATAGAGGCTGGAAGACCGAAACCCATAGTTCCTAGCCCTCCACTTGTAACCCAAGTTCTTGGTTTAGTGTACGTATACCATTGTGCTGCCCACATTTGATGTTGTCCAACACCTGTAACTACAATAGTATCATCTGGAGTCATTTCATCTGTTTTTTCTACAACCCATTGGGGTAGAAGTCCATCTGCATCTGTTTTATCATATTCCATTGGATATTGTTGTTTCCATTCATATATTTGTTTAAGCCATTCATCTGTATCAGGTGATTTATCTATTGCATCATTAAGATCGCGCATAACTTCTTTAGCATCTCCAACTATTGGGATATCAGCATGTATATTTTTAGAGATTTCAGAAGGATCTATATCTATATGTATAACTTTGGCTTCAGGAGCAAAGTTCTCTATTTTACCAGTAGCTCTATCATCAAATCGTACACCAACACCTAATAATAAATCACAGTCTGTTACTGCTCTATTAGCATATCCAGTTCCATGCATTCCAAGCATCCCAAGAGATAACTCGTTATCTTCAGGAAATGATCCAAGACCCATTAGACTAGTTGTTACTGGAATATCATTCTCAATTGCAAATTTTCGTATTTCTTCACTTGCTTCTGCAGCTATTACTCCACCACCAGAAAACAATAGAGGCTTTTTAGATCGTTTTATAGCTTTTACTGCTTTTTCTATCTGGCCAGGATGTCCTTGATAGTTAGGACTGTATCCTTCTATTTCTACATCCCCACCAGTTAATTTTGTTTTTTCGTTCTGTGCTATATCTTTAGGTATATCTACAAGAACAGGTCCTTGTCTCCCAGTAGAAGCTAGATGGAATGCCTCAGAGACTGTTTCAGGTGTTTCATCCGCATTTTCAACTAAATAGTTATGCTTAGTTACAGGCATAGAAACACCTCTTGCATCAGTTTCCTGGAATGCGTCATTTCCTATCATGTCTTTAGGTACTTGTCCGCTTATTGCAACTACACCTCTAGAATCCATGTCTGCATCTGCTAGACCGGTAACTAAGTTTGTAGCTCCTGGTCCTGATGTAACCATACAAACTCCAGGCCGTCCAGTAACTGTGTTATATCCCTCTGCAGCATGAGTTGCACCCTGTTCATGTCCTGTCATTATAAACTCTAATTCTTCCTCATTGTGGAGGTGGTCATAAACTGGCATTATAGTTCCGCCAGTAACCCCAAATAAAACTTCAACTCCCTGCTCTTTTAGTTCCTCAATAATAGCTTTTCCTGCGGTTCTCTCCTCTTTTTCTTCTTTTTCTGTTTCTTTTTGCTCTTGCTCACTCATGTTAATTATTATTATTGTTTTTGTTTCTCCATTGTTTTTGTTTTTTTGGCTAAATGATTTATAGCATCAACAAGTGCTTCTACGCTTGCTACACTTATATCTTCTCCTGAAGCATTTGCATTAGCTTTATATTCACCGTTTGAAACCCCTACATATACATCGGCTACTGCATCACTTCCACCAGTTATCGCTTCGATATGAAAATCAACTATCTCTATATCTCCTTCAACTGTTGAAGTTGAATCTATAGCCCTCTTCATAGCTTCCATTGCTGCATCTACAGATCCTACCCCAGTTCCAGACTCGACTTTCTCTATCTTTTCTTTACCGCCAATATTAACTTTTACTGCAGCTGTAGGAGTTGATGCAGTACCTGTAAATACATTTAGTTCTTTTAGCTCTACTTCTCTTTCTTTTTCAGGAACTCTAGACATTACATCTTGAGCAACAGCTATAAGGTCAGCATCAGTTATCTTTTTTCCTTTACCTCCCATAGATTTAACTCTTTTAGTTATTTCCAGTAATTCTTCATCAGTAGGATCAAATCCAGCTTCTTTAAGCTCTTTTTTAACACCGTGTTTACCTGCATGTTTGCCGATAACTAGTCTACGTTCATGACCAACCATTTCAGGAGTCATTATTCCAGGTTCAAATGTAGAGGAATCCCTTAAGATTCCAGCTGTATGTATTCCAGATTCATGAGAGAAAGCATTTTCTCCAACTATGGGTTTATTCTGAGGTATTGGAACCCCAGAAAGACGCTCAACTATTTTAGATAAATCATAAAGCTGGGTTGTATCTATACCTGTATCTATGTTATAAATAGATTCAAGAGGCATTACAACCTCTTCAAGAGCTGCATTCCCAGCTCTCTCACCTATTCCATTAACACTAACTTGTGCTCCTACAGCTCCTGCTTCTATTCCTGCAAGAGCATTAGCTGCAGCTAGTCCAAAATCATCGTGGGTATGAACATCTAGAGGTATATTTATTTCTTCTTTTAAAGCAGAAATTAATCTATACATTACTTGAGGTCTTGCAACCCCCACAGTATCCGGAATATTAACTACATCGGCACCAGCCCGTTTTGCGGTTTCTATTACTTCAACTAAATAGTTATAATCAGTACGCGTAGCGTCCATAGGTGAAAACATACAATCTACACCAGCATTTTTAATTTTTTCCACAGCTTTTTGAGACTGTTCCAGAACTTCTTCTCTAGAAGACTGCATACTCTCTTCTATTTGAAGATCACTAGTTGACACAAAAGTATGAATTAAATCAACTCCAGAATCAATTGCTGCTTGTATATCTTTATCTTTAACTCTAGCTAGCCCACAAACTCTGGTGTTACAAGTTTCAACTATTTCTTCTACTGCCTCAAACTCTGACTTACTATTAACTGGAAATCCAGCTTCTATTACATGAATTCCAGATCTATCTAGAGTTTCAGCTATTTTTAACTGATCTTCAAGTGAAAAGGAAACACCTGGAGTTTGCTCTCCATCTCTTAAAGTTGTATCAAAAATTCTAGCAGAATCTACTTTGTGATCCCAAAAAACGATCACCAATAAATCCGTCTTTAGCCATTGTAACTAGTATTCAGTCTTATAGAGACTTAAAATTGCCGATTTATTAGTTATGCCTCTTCTAAAATAGATTTTACAAGTGAACTAACTTCTACATAAAAGAACGGGAGTTCGTCTTTCAGCAAAGAAAGAGTTATATTATAAATATTTCAACTTTCTCAAGGCTTTACTTCAATCATCCCCCCCAACATACAATTATTTATTTTTGTTCAATGATACTACCATAAAAAGATTTCAAAAAAATCAAATAAGTTTCTTTATATTATCGGACAAATATATATTTTAAGATATATTAAAATCTCTCCGTCAGATTTTTCCTATATGAAAGGAAAATACCCTCATGGCATTTGAGATAGATGAAGAATACAGAGCAATAAAAGATGCTGTTAGAGAGTTTGGAAAAAATGAAATTGAGCCTGTAGCTAGGGAACATGATGAATCGAGGGAATATCCGTATGATGTTGTACAAAAAGCCGCAGAACTAGATCTTGTTGGCCCTAATATTCCAGAAGAATATGGTGGAGCAGAAATGGATTTGTTAGCAACTACAATAGTATTTGAGGAACTATGGCATGCAGATCCAGGTATAGGTACATCGATAGCATCACGTAGTTTCGGTAGTGAAATGCTAGTTGAATATGGTACAGAAGAACAAAAAAATGAATGGCTTCCAAAGGTAACTTCTGGAGAATCAGCTATGGCTACTGCTATAAGTGAACCTGCTCACGGATCAGATGTTGGTAGCATAGAAACCAGAGCTGAAAAAGACGGTGATGAATGGGTCTTAAATGGAAATAAGATGTGGATAACTAATGGAAGTATTGCAGATATGGCGGTTGTTATGGCTAAAACAGATCCTGGAAAAAGACATAAAGGAATAACTGCTTTCATAGTACCCACGGATAATGAAGGATTTAAACCAGAAAAAATACAGAATAAACTTGGTATACATGCATCAGATCTTGCAGAAATAGTTATAGATAATGTAAGAATACCAGAAGAAAATATATTAGGAGAAAAAAACAATGGATTCTATCAGTTAATGGAATTTTTCCCCGAAGGTAGAGTAGGGGTAGCAGGAAGAGCAGTAGGAGTAGCCCAAGCAGCGCTTGATGCAGCAGTTGACTATGCTAATGAAAGAGAACAGTTTGGAAAACTAATAAAGGAATTCCAAGCAATAAAACATAAAGTAGCGGAGATGGCAACATTGGTAGAATCCTCACGTTCTTTAGCATATAGAGCAGCTTCCGAAATTGAAAATGGGAACCGTGAAGAAGGAGGCAAGTTAGCTAGTATGGCCAAATATTTTGCAAGTGAAAAAGCAGTAGAGGTAGCAGATGAAGCAATACAAGTACATGGAGGTGCAGGATATGTAACAGACCATCCTGTAGAGCGATATTATAGAGACTCTAGAATAACAAAGATATATGAAGGAACAAACGAAATACAAAAAACAATAATATCTAGGAGAGTATTATAAGACAGAAAAACTAAATATATTTAATTTTTCTTAAAGATTCTCTACTACAGAACTACC
Organism: Halobacteriales archaeon; assembly: GCA_018609935.1. The sequence goes on from JAHENH010000145.1 coordinate 34,133, forward strand.
AAATTCTTCTGTAGATGCATTACCACCTAAGTCAGGTGTTTTTATATTATCTAATAAAGTCTTTTCTAAAGCATCCATTACATCATTAGATGCTTTCTTTTCCCCAATGAAATCTAAAAGCATACTACCTGCCCAGATAGTAGCTGTAGGATTAGCTATCCCATCTCCAGCTATATCTGGAGCACTACCGTGAAGAGGTTCAAAGGTAGAAGTACCTTCAGGGTTTATATTAGCTCCTGGAGAAATACCTAGACCACCTTGTAGCATTGCACCCAGATCAGTTAATATATCACCAAAAGAATTCGGAGCTAAAACAGTCTGTAACCTATCAGGGTTTCTTACAAATTCCATAGCAGCTGCGTCAACATAATAATATTCATGTTCCAATCCATAACTCTTACCAACTTCATCCACTATTTCTCTCCATAATCCATATATCGAGGTCATAACGTTAGCCTTGTCAACAGCGGTTAATAGATCGTGTCCTTTTTCTGAAGCTCTTTGAAAAGCAAATTCTGTAACTCTCTTAGTACCTTCTCTTGAAGCAACACCTATCTGATATGCTAATTCCTCTGAACTAGTTTCAATATCCACATCAAATCTAGCATTATACATACTTCTATCAAGGTTTAATGTTTCCCTAGAATTCCCTTGAACTCTACCACCTAAGTCAACATAGAAATCCTCAGTATTTTCTCGTATTACTTCAAAATCAATATCCCCAAACTTGTCTAATGGAGAACTAACACCATCAAGTGTCTTTAACGGACGAAGGTTCACAAATTGATCTAAGCCAAATCTAAGCTTTAATAAAATTCCTTTCTCAAGCACACCTGGATCAACCCTAGGATCACCTACACTACCAAAATAAATAGCTTTATAACTAGAAAGTTCTTCTATAGCATCTTTATCTAATGTCTTACCTTTTTCTAAATAATAATCAGCTCCAAATGGATATTCTATCCAATCAATAGAAAAACCGTATTTTTCTCCCGCAGCATCCAAAACTTTCTTTCCTTCCTCTATTACTTCAGGACCTATCCCATCCCCTTCTATAACAGGTATATTATACATACATATAAAAAGGAGAGGTTACTCGAGAAACTTATGAAAAATACCTTTATATAAAATTGACGACCTAAATTGAAATTAAATTACTAAGAATATATCTATTATAAAAAATAGGTAGTTCTAAAGTTGAAATTATACTAAGTATTTTTTACTTAGCTTGTATCTCTTCAGTTTCAGTTTCTTCTAGGAGATCTAAAAATTTGGCAACCCACTGAGGATGATCAGGCCATGCTTGAGCAGTAACCAAATTACCATCTACTACTGTATCATCAGACCATTCACCTCCACTTTTTTCTATCTCTGATTTAACTGCAGGATAACCAGTACATCTATATCCATCTATTACTCCTGCAGCAGATAATATTTGTATTCCATGACAAATAGAAGCAACAGGTTTATTTTTTTCAAAAAAATGTTGTATTATTTCTATAACAGAATTATATGTACGCAGATATTCAGGTGCTCTTCCTCCAGGTATAACTAAGCCATCATATTTTTCAAGGCTTATTTCATCTATATTAGCTGTTATTTTAAAATCATGTCCTCTTGACTCCATATATGTTTGATCTCCCCTAAAATCATGTATAGCTGTTTTAACTGAACTCCCTTCTTTTTTTTCTGGACAAACAGTATCTACATTATGTCCCACCATCTGTAGCGCCTGAAACGGAACCATAGCTTCATAGTCCTCAACATAATCTCCTACAATCATTAAAATATTTCTCTCAGACATATTACTAATTAACTAGATAATCCATACTTTTATATATATCGTAAAAATACAAAGTTCCCCTACATTATCTACTAAAAACCTATATAAGATTAAAACTTAAACTCTAAAAAGAATTAATTTTAGATATAATAATAGAAAATCCTTATATATCTATAATATAGTATAGTTCTATTTTATACCTGGATTAGTTATTGCACCCAACTCCGCTGAACTAAAACTTTCACCATAACGCGCTAACACACCAGAACTATAATTTGGTTGAGGTTTTTCCCATTTTTCAAGTCTAGATTCTATCTCCTTATCTAACAGGTCTACTTCAAGCTTTCTTTCAGGAACATCGATAAGTAATTCATCACCATCTCTAACTGCAGCTAGTGGACCACCCATATATGCTTCGGGAGCTACATGTCCAACCATTATTCCCCTTGTTCCACCTGAAAATCTACCATCAGTTATTAATGCTACTTCCTCTTCATCATATTGACCAACAACAGCAGCAGTAACACCTAACATTTCCCTCATCCCAGGACCTCCCTGAGGACCTTCATACCTTATTACTATAACGTCACCAGGCTCAATTTCCCCTTGTTGTATAGCATCCATAGCCTGCTCTTCAAAATCGAAAACTTTTGCTGTACCCTCAAAAACAGGATCTTTATCAGTAGTAACTTTTAATACAGCACCTCCAGGAGCTATATTACCCTTTAATATTTTGGTAGTTCCCTTTTTATGTATTGGATTATCGAAAGAACGTACAACTTCACCATCAGGCTCAGAATCTATTTTTTCAAGGCCTTCCTCTAAAGTTTCCCCTGTAACAGTTAAAGCTTCTCCATTTAATAGGCCACCATTCCACAGTTCCTTTAAAACAACTGGAATACCACCAATTTTATCGAGATTAGACATTACATAGTTACCTCCAGGACGTAGATTACACAAGTGAGGAGTATTACTTGAAATTCTATCAAAATCTTCTATATCAAGATCTACGCCAACTTCAGAAGCTAAAGCAAGTAAATGTAATACAGCATTTGTTGATCCCCCTATAGCTGATTGTAACGTAATTGCGTTCTCAAAAGCAGGTTTAGTTAAAATATCACTAGGGCAAATGTCCTGTTCTATGGTTTGTAAAACAAGCTCTCCAGATCTTTTAGCTACCTCCGATCTCTCTTTACTTTCAGCTGGAGGGGAAGCTGAACCTAAAGGTGCTATACCTAATGCCTCAGTTATTGAAGCCATAGTATTAGCAGTATACATTCCAGCACAGGATCCAGGACCAGGGCAAGCAACCTGTTCAAGTTCATGTAGTTCAGATTCACTTACTTCTCCTCTAGCATATTTTCCAACATACTCAAAAGCATCTTGTATAGTTACATCTTCACCTCTATATGTTCCAGGTAAAATAGTTCCACCATATAAAAATACTGTAGGGATGTCCATACGTGCTGCACCCATAAGCATTCCAGGAAGATTCTTATCACATCCAGCTACAGTAACTAATCCATCAAAATATTCTGCAAAAGAAACTAATTCTACACAGTCAGCTATAACTTCCCTAGATATCAAAGAAGCTTTCATCCCTTCAGTACCCATTGAAATTGCATCACTTACAGTTGGAGTTCCAAATTCTATAGGGGAACCTTTAGAGGTTTCCACTCCGTGGGATGCAGCTTCAGATATTTCATCTAAATGAACATTACAAGGAGTAACATCAGCTGCAGGATTAGGTATCCCAATCAAAGGTTGTTCCAGTTCCTCATCATCGTATCCCATTGCATGGAACATAGCACGATGAGGTGTTCTCTCAGGTCCTTCCAATATTTTTTTACTACGTAGTACCATATCTCGGAATTCCAATCCAAACAATATAAACCCTCTAGTATTTATCTCTAATTACATAAATATAAACAGAATTTTATTTAGAAAATTCTATTCCAATACTTATTATAAAAATAATTAATACAACTATAAGATAATATCTAATAAGATAATATCTATTTTATTTCGTTTTTAATTTTTTTAACATAGTCTTTGCGAACATCTCCTTTAGCATAGAAATTTTTTATATTAAAATTTCCTTTATTGAATTTCTCAGTCAGATCAACTATATAATTAATAGCGTCGCTGTATTCTTTAAATTCCTGCCTTAGATGTCTAGCCTCAACATCAGCTTCTATATAAAATGATACTTTCCATCCACCTCGCTCAGATCTTCCAGCAGAAACAGTAGGAAGACATACAGGAGGGAATTCTCCACCATTAAAAATATCTGGTTTATAGCAGATTACTAAACCATTCTCCTCAGACCAAACTTCCCATCCATCAGGAAGATTATCAGAATAGAAATTCGTTGAATCACTCATTAACTACTAGAAAGATGGAAAATACAAAAATACTAACGTATAATTTTAAATGATCGTATTTTATTTTTAAATAAGGTATTGACTCATTTTATTAATTAATGGACGTATGTAATTATTTTGAGGTTAAAGTAAACTTGGTATTATGGATTATAAAAATCTAAAAAGATACATTATGATAGAATTATTAAGTTTATAATATACCTATTTTTGTCATTTTCTCTGGGTCTAATACTTCATCTAGTTTTTCTTCATCCATTACATCTCTTTCAAGTGCAATTTCTTTTATTGTTTTATCTTCTTTTAAGGCATTTTTAGCTATATCAGCTGCTTTATCATAACCAATATGGGGAGCCAATGCAGTAACTATTGAAAGGCTTTCTTCAGCATATTTCTCACATACTTGTTCATTTGCCTCTATTCCAGATATACATAGTTCAGCTAAGGTTTCACTAGAATTTGCTAATAGTTCTATAGACTGTAAAAGATTATGAGCCATAACTGGCTTCATAACATTTAATTCAAAGTTGCCTGCTTGTCCTCCTATGGATATAGCTGTATTATTACCCGTTACTTGAACAGCTACCTGACATACTGATTCACATATAACTGGATTTACTTTTCCAGGCATAATAGAAGAACCTGGTTGTACAGCAGGAAGATCTATTTCTCCTAAGCCTGTTCTTGGACCACTAGACATCCATCTTAGATCATTAGCTATCTTCATAAAGGATGAAGCAATTGTGTTTAAAGAACCACTTGCTTCTACTATTGCATCTCTACCAGCTTGAGCTTCAAAATGGTTTTCGGCTTCTCTAAACTCAATCCCTGTCTTTTGACTTAATTTCTTAACCATTATTTCCGGAAAATCAGTATGCGCATTCATACCAGTACCTACAGCAGTACCACCTATAGCGAGTTCAGATAACGAATCTTCACTCTTTTTAATACGTGATATTCCTTTACTTACTTGGCTAGCATAGCCTGAGAACTCCTGGCCTAAACGAATTGGTGTAGCATCTTGAAGATGTGTTCGACCCGTTTTCACTATTGTATCAAATTCTTCAGCCTTTGAATTAAGTTCAGACTTAAGTTTTTCTAGGGAAGGTAGAAGATCTTCTTCAATAGACATCAAAGAAGCAACATGTATCGAGGTAGGTATAACGTCATTACTTGATTGACATTTATTTACATCATCGTTAGGATGTACTGCCTTAGATTCTCTTCCCTCTCCAAGAATCTCTGATGCCCTATTAGCTATCACTTCATTTGCATTCATATTTGTACTAGTTCCACTACCAGTTTGAAATATATCTACTGGGAACTCATCATCATGCCTACCATTTATAACTTCTTTAGAAGCCTCCATAATAGTTTCTGCAATATCATCATCTAATAATCCAAGTTCTAGGTTAGTTTCAGCAGCTGAAAGTTTAACAAGACCAATAGCACGTATAAATCTCCTATTAAATGTAATATTAGATATAGGGAAATTATCTATAGCACGTTGTGTCTGAGCACCATAGAGTGCATCTTTAGGAACTTCTACCTCACCTAGAGAATCCTCCTCTATTCTATATTCATCCGACATAATTAGAGTTGTCGTTATTACACAAAAATTATCTGGAATCCATTATCAATCAATAGAAAAAATTAAAGAAATCTCTAAGGCTTAAAATATTATTAAATATATCTATTTCTTATATTTATATATTATCTATATTCATTCAAACCTTGAAAATATAAGTGAACTACGTCGACCTTATGGGTTGGGGCTTCTTCCCCTAGATTAGTTTAACCCACCTTTGATTTGATTAGTATGATTAGGTCTGTCAAAGGAAGTAGGGCCCTGGCCCCCACAGCCCGATATCTCCCGTCTCAG
>JAHENH010000146.1 GCA_018609935.1 Halobacteriales archaeon
AAAGTTTTGGATGATTGTCTAAATCAATTAAATGAAAATTCTGATTTAGAAGAAAACAGTGTTAAAGATGAAAGAATTTTTGTAGAATCAAACGAAGAGGTATAAATGGAATTACAAAATTTATATGAAATTGTAAATTGGTATTATTACAATATGGAAAAACCTGATTCTTTTAAAAATTTTGGATGTGGTTTTTTAGCAAATGGAAAAAAGTATTTCTTTCATTTACTAGAACAAGATGCTAAATTTTATGCTTTTGTTAAACATCATCATCCAGATTTAGTAAAAGATTTTGAAGATGGAAACTATTAAATAAGAAAATGTCAACATCAAACTTATTACTATTAAATATAATTTTTGCATTGTTTATTGCATTATTATCTTTTTCAAGCGTTATTAATGAAAGTGTAATTGTTTTATTATGTTTTTTATCCGTTACATTTTCATTAATCTTACAAAAATATTAAATGAAGAAAAAAATGAGGTTGGATTAAATGACTGACAATTTAGAAAAAAATCAAAATTTTCCAGTTGTATCTTTTAATTTAGATGATTTGGTAAATTTTGATATTTTATCAGAAGAAGAAGCAAAAGAAATGACGTATGAAGAGTTACTAGAAGTTGTATCAAAAGTAAAAGATATGTATGAATCTGAAGATTTATTAAATAAATTGAGTATTGCTTGTAAATTAGTAAAAAATAAAAATAGTTAACTTATTTTAATTTATTCATCTTTTTTATTAATTTTAGATGTTAAAGAAAAATTAAAATTGTTGAATAAAAGAAGTTGAATCAAATGAATACAGAAATTATCGAAGCATACGAAAAAATGATGAAAAATATTTTAAAAGATGATTATGATTTTTCTGATGTTTGCAACTGTCCTTGCGGTTTGTTAGTAAATGATTTAGGTGTAAGTTTAGAATCAATCTGTGCATCAACAGTTTGTTATTGGGAAACAAAAGTTGATTTGTATAATTCAAATAAATTATACGATTACACAGAAACTTTGAAAGTATTTAAACATTTAGAAGATAAAGGTTTAGATATTAATGATTTAAAACAAATTGAAAATATTATAAGCGAAGTAACTTCATTTGATAGTGAATTAGATAATGAATGGGCTTGTCAAAAAATCAATCTTTTAAAAGAAAATTATAAATAAAAAGTAATAGTTTTTAAAATATAGATAATTTTAAAAATTTAATTTATAATTATAGGTAGAATAATTTCTATCTATAATTATGAATAACAATTTAATTTTATCCAAATGTAAAAACTGTAAAAGAAAAATTCCATCTTTATATCATACAAAAAGATGTCCATATTGTTTATCTTTTGATTTAGAACATTATTTTTCTCAAAGTATTGATAATCCTGATACAAAAGAATTTTCCGATTCGCAACTTGAAGATCTTATAGCTAGATTTGAAAGAATATTTAAATATTATAGTATTAATTAATTATGAAATCACCTTTAAAATGGATTGGGGGTAAAAGAAAATTATTAGATGAAATACAAGCAAATTTCCCCAATTTTGAAAACATTAATAAATATGTTGAACCTTTTGTAGGAGGAGGTTCTGTATTTTTTCATATTTTACAAAATCACAATATTGATTTTGTTTTAAACGATATAAATAAACCATTAATAAATTTTTATTATTCATTTCTTTCAAATGAATCTTATAATTTATTATTAGAACATTTAGATGAATTAATATTTGAATATAAAGAAGTTGAAGATAAAAAATATTGGTATTATAAATTAAGAAAACTTTATAATTGTTCTGATGATACAATTTCTAAATCAGCAAAACTTTTAATATTAAATAAATTGTGTTTCAATGGCTTATATAGAGAAAATAAAAAAGGTGAATTTAACTCACCTTATGGATATTATAAAAAGCCAAAATTTTATGAAAAAGAAAATTTAGATAATATATTTAAAAATTTTCAAGAAAAAAACATCTGTTGTTTAACAAAACATTTTTATGATTTATTATATGAAGTAAATTTTGATGAAAATACTTTTGTATATTTAGATCCACCATATCTTCCTATTAATGAAACTTCTTATTTTACTTCTTATAACAAAAAGAGTTTTAAAGAAATGGATATATTAAATCTTAGAGATTTTATTTACAAGTTAAATGATAAAAAATCTAAAATAATGTTTTCACATCAATGTGAAAATAAAGAAGTTAAAAAACTTCTTTATGATTTATTCTCTGATTTTAAATTTATTGAAGTTTCAACAAAACACGCTGTAGCAAATAAAAATCAAAAAGATATTAAAGAATTTCTGATTAAAAATTATTAATTACCAAGAACAAAATAATTAACTTTATTATCTTGATCAACATCAGCAAACAAAGAATCTCCTTCATCATTTAAAACAACATCATAGGGAAATCTATAATTATAAGTTTCTCTTGGATTTATTGTTTTTTCTAAAATTTTATTTGCATCAGAAGGTGTTCCTAAGTTATTTGATCCATCATGGGGAACATAATGAAGATTTACTTTTTTTGTTGTATCAGTTAAATTTTTAAAAACAACAGCTTTAATTGTGATATCTGTTGAACTCGTTGCTTGAGAAATTGAAGAAGTTGTTGTAGTTAATTGACCTAGTGATAACATTATTTATCCTTTATTACCTTTAACAAAATAATTTACTTGATTAGCATTTGTTGCTTTAACAAATATAGCATCGTTTTCATTTTCATAAACAATAGGATTTCCAGGTGTAAAATCAAAGATTTCTTCACCATTAACAGTAATTTGCAACATTTGATGTTTATCTTCAACTACACCTAAACTTCCACCATCGTTAGGAACAGCATAAACTTTTACAATATTTGTAAAATCTTGAGAAACATTGAAAAAAACAATTGATCGAATAATTAAATTTTTATTGGGATCGTTTATAACAATTGGATTTGCAGAATCAGATAATTGTCCTTGTGCTAACATTTTTTATTAATATATGTGTTCAATTTTTAATAATAACAATTTTAATTTAACCAACTTTCATTGCTTGATAAGTATAATTTCCAGAACTCATCCATTTATTTCCTAATTTATTTGATGTTATAGCCATATTTATGTTTCAAATCCAGTTATTAAATAATTTACAAGATTTGCGCTACTAGCACTGGCAAATATCGCATCATTTTCTTTACTAGATGAAATAGGAAATGCTGGTGAAAATTCAAATGTTTCTCCTGATGCTAATATTTGATTAATAATAATGTTTGTAGAATCTGCAACTCCTAAGTTATTTGAACCATCATGGGGAACAAAATGAATATAAATTGTTTGTTCTGACGAATCTGTATTATGAAAAATTAAACTTTTAAAATAAACTGTTTGCGAACTTCCAACAGATTTTAATGAAGAGTTTGTATCAGATAATTGCCCTTGTGCTAACATTTTAAAATTTTATATTGAAGCGTAAAGCCAAGAATGTCTTAATTCTTTAACTTGTTGTGTTGTTGATTTTTCTTGTTCCGTACTAAATTGTTCAATAGCTTCTTTTGTTTTATAAGGAGTCATCCATTTTGTATCGTTTGTTCCATCAGTTGCTTCTAAAACACTTGATTTATTTAATACTTTAACTTGTTCATCATTAGTAACATTTTCTAATCCAACAAATGCTTTATCAACGTTAGAATTTTTATAATCTGTATCAGGTCTTAAATTCGTAATTTCATTTTGAATAATATTTTCCATATTTTGAATTTTTGCCTGAAAATCATCTGTAAATAAATTAAAATCATCTAAATTTAACAACGCATCTCTTATATTTTTTTGCGTTGTGAGATTTGTTAATTTTGCTGTTACTTGATTTGCCATAATATTAATGAAAATATTTATTTATAGTTTAACAAATTTTATTTATGTATAATTTAGCAGATTTTGAAAAAAAAGATAATACAACACCTTGGGGAATTTGGTATTCTAAACGATCAACACCAATTGTTGTTGGTGCGCCTTCCAGAAAAGAAGCAATTCAGAAAGCGAAAAAATTAGAAAAAAAAGGAATTGGAAAAAGAACTTCAACTAGACAATTAACTGGTAAAAGTGCTGAAAAAGCAAGAAAAGGAAAATGGGTTAGAGAAAGAGAATCAGGATTATCACCTGATGTTGGATCTA
>JAHENH010000147.1 GCA_018609935.1 Halobacteriales archaeon
AAAAAGGAGAAGAAATCAGTGTAAATGGAAACGATGTATTGAGTTTTGAAGATAAAATAGACTGGGATATAAAAACTATAAACAGTATAGCTGGAGTATCTACAGGAGGCCTATTTAATGTCTATTTAGAGGGGCCAGGAAATGTTGCTTTAACTATACACGGAGATCCTGTTTTACTAGAAACTCCAGCAAGAACTGATCCTACAGCTACAGTAGCTTGGAGTGGAAGCGTATCTCCAACCGCAAATACTGATTATAATATAAAAGAATTTATCGGAAAATCAAGCGGTGAAAACTTCCAGCTTGATTTTGAAGAAAAAGGTGGATTTGTAATAATACAACCATACGAAGAAATCACAAACCAACAGTAAAATTTGTGTCTTAAAAGTTATTAATTTTTCTATTCTTTTAGAGAATTTCCAAGTAAAATATTCTTACATAATAATTATTTTTTCTATCTTCCAACATATAAAAAAACCACGAACAATAAAGAATAATAAATAAAAGAACAATTTTTTGGTATTTAGAATTTTGTATTAGAATCAATACATCCATAAATATATTAATATATTGACTGTATTATTTGGAATATACAATAAACTATTGGGTTTTTGATTTATAAAAAGACAGCTAAATGTGGGTGTTTCAGATGAATCGCAATACATTTCAAATATTTCTTTTATATTATTATATAACAAATAATATCAATATATAGGGTTTATTTGAAAATAAGTTATTCAAATAATTATAGATAATATGTCGGAAGTTTTACTTTCTAAAGTTGTTGTTCCAGTGGCAAATGAGGAAGATGCTTTAACTACTATTGAAGCTCTTTTATCTCATATTAAGGAAAATTCTGAGGAATTAATATTTGTTAATGTTATTGAAAAGGAGGGGGGAACAATAGATAAAGCTTCAGTTGAACAACGAGAAATAGAGTCAGAAAATATTTTTTCATTAGTTAAAGAAAAACTAAAAGATTCAGAAGTAAGTGTTAAAACAGATATTCTTTATGGAGAAGATATAGCTAAAGCTATAATAGATAAGTCTATTGATGTTGGTGCAACTGCTATTGTCTTTACTCCTCGTGGTGGTAGTAAATGGATAAATTTATTAACTGGAGATGTTACGACAAACTTAATTAAAGATAGTGATATACCAATTGTAGTATTACAGAACAAAAATTAATTATTGAGGAAAAGATGAGTGATAGTAGTAATCAAGAACTTGCAAAAGACCTTGGTCCATTAGCTGCTTTAACAATTGGAGTCGGTACTATGATTGGTGCCGGAATTTTTGTTCTACCTAGTCAAGCAACTTCGGCTGCCGGACCAGGGATAATATTTTCATTTATTATAGGAGGTATTATTTCTCTTTTAACTGCATTAAGTGCAAGTGAGCTTGGTACTGCTATGCCAAAAGCTGGTGGGGCATATTATTATATTAATCATGCTCTTGGGCCTATTTTTGGTTCTATAGCTGGTTGGGGAAACTGGATTGGCTTAGCTTTCGCTAGTTCTTTTTATATGATTGGATTTGGTGAATATCTAAGTACTTTTTTACCTATTCCAAAAATAGCCTTTGGATTGGTTACTCTTACTGATTTTCAGGTTGGGGGGTTATTTGCCGGATTTTTATTTATTGCTATAAACTATATTGGAGCTAAGGAGACGGGTAGAGCCCAAAATTTTATAGTTATAACTTTGGTTTCTATTTTAACTATATTTTCTATATTAGGTTTTTTTCATATTGATATTTCGACTTTAATACCTATTTTTCCTTCTGAAGTGGGTGGTTCTAGTGCTGTATTACCTGCAACAGGACTTATTTTTGTATCTTTTCTTGGATTTGTACAAATAACTACTGTAGCTGAAGAATTGAAAAATCCTGGTAGGAATCTTCCATTAGCTGTTATAGGAAGTGTAGTTATAGTTACCGTTATTTATGCAGTCATTATGGTTGTATTGACGGGTATCATTGATTGGCAGGTTTTAGCAGAAAGTGAAAGTCCAATATTAAATGTTGCTGAAATTGCTTTTGGTTCTATAGATTTATCTTTTCTTGGAATTGAAGTTTTTAATTTGTTAAATTTTTCAGCAATAGGGGTAGGTTTATTAACATTTGCAGGTTTACTCGCTACAGCTTCAAGTGCTAACGCCAGTATCCTAGCTTCATCCAGAATAAATTTTGCAATGGGTAGAGATAAACTTGTAAGTAATAAACTTAACAAAATACATCCTAGATTTACAACACCATACAGATCTATTGCTGTAACAGGTGGATTTATTATAGTATTTATACTAATTGGAGATGTTGCCACTCTAGCAAGAGCTGGAAGTGTATTACACCTTATTGTTTATGGTCTACTTAATATTGCGGTAATTGTAATGCGTGAATTTGAAACGAAAGAATACCAGCCTAGTTTTAAAGTTCCATTATATCCCTATATCCCTCTTTTAGGGGCTGTTACATCTTTTGGTCTAATTATATCGATGAATTTCTCCGTGATTATATTATCTTTAATTTTTGTTTTAGCAGCTACTTTATGGTATTTTGGATATGGACAAGGGCAAACTGAAAAACAAGGGGTTCTAAGTAAAAATATATTAAAAAAACCAGAAAAAATGCCTAATCCAGCGGTGTCTATTGCAAGTAATGTAAATCCAAGTTCATCAAAATATAGAGTTATGGTTGCTCTTGCAAACCCAGAACATGAAAAAGACTTAATCTCACTTGGATCCATGATAGCTAAAAACAGGCAAGGAATATTGGATGTAATAAATATTGTTCCTATTCCAGATCAAGTTTCTTTAGAACATATAGCTGAAAACCCTGAAGAATATGGATCAAAATCCGAAAAACTACTTAATAAAGCTAAAGAAGATGCGAAAACTTTTGGTGTAGATGCTGAAATACATACAATTTATTCACATCGTTCGTTTGAAGAAATATTTGATGCTGCAAAAAACCATAACGCAGATATTGTAATAATGGGTTGGGGAGATAAATCACATAGATCCCCAGGAAGAGCAGAAAGTGTAATTGACGATTTAGCTATGGATATTCCATCAGACTTTTTAGTCTTCAAAGATCTCGGTTTTAATCCAGAAAAAATACTTTTACCTACAGCAGGAGGGCCAGACTCAGATTTAAGCGCAGAAATAGCAAAAATATTTATAGAAGAATACGGTTCGAAAGTTACATTACTTCATGTTTCAGATTCATACAAAGAAGGTAAAAACTTCTTAGAAGGCTGGGCTAAACAACATGATCTTTCAGACGTAAATCTGAAAGTAGAAAAAGGAGAAGTTGAAAAATCAATTGAAAAAGCTGCAGAAGACCATTCGATGATAATAATTGGTGCAACAGAACGTGGACTTTTATCAAGAATAGTTCATGGATCACTCGTATTAGATGTATTATATGATGTAGACTGTTCTGTCATAATCTCAGAAAAACAACGTAAACGAGGGTTGCTTGACAGACTCTTTGGAAACTAATCTAGATTTTGGTTTAAATATCTATATAAACATATTGATTAATATAGTAAAAACCTCATAAAATAATGAAGTTCTTACTTTATATATAGTAATGTAAAGTAGGACTAAAGCTAGAAACTAGATATAGGTATAGAGATGGTTCCATAACTATTTTTAGTTATTTCAAGTTAGAATATGTTAACCAGGGAACTTTTATCTAAAGAAGTATTTAAATGATTAGAATGTATTTGTCATTCCTCCATCAACTACTATTTCGGCTCCTGAAACATAACTGGAAAGATCACTTGCAAGGAATAAAGTTGGACCTGCAATGTCCTCAGGTAAACCTGTCCTATCTAAGGGTATCATATTTTTTATTTGTTGAACTACTTCTTGATCTCCAAATATAGGTACATCCTCTTTAACCATCCGTGTCTCTATTAATCCAGGATATATTATATTCACTCTTATATCTGGGGCAAGTCTATCAGCTAAAGAAAATGTCATCTGTCTTATAGCTCCTCTTGTAGATCCATATACAACTCTTTGTCCCGTACCTTCCAATGCTTCTACACTTGAAATATTTATTATGCTTCCTTTATCCATCTTCTCAGATGCCAATTTTGACATAAAAAAGCATCCCTTTACATTAACATCAAAAAACCTATCGAATCTTTCTTCTGTAATATCGAAATCATCAAGCTGAGCAATTGCAGCATTATTAACTAATACATCAAGACCTCCAAATTCTTTTGTCTTCTTCATTAATTCTTCTATTTGTTTTGGTTTACCAACATCACACTCAATAAAATCTACGTTTCTATTGGTTTCTTGTTCTATTTTTTCATGTGTAGGTTTACCACCTTCCCTCGGATTTTTACGTACATCTCCTATAATTATATCAGCTCCATGTTTTGCAAATTCTAATGATATACCTCTACCAATTCCACTCGATCCACCCGTTATTACAGCTGTTTTTCCAGCCAAAAGTTTATTTTCATATCCCATAACAGAAAAAATATAATAAGAGTGTAAATAAAAAAGATATGAAACATACTTTATATACAGAATTTCAGAAATTAAATATAAATCCGGAACAAAAAATTTTTAGAATATATAGAGAAGTAGAATCCTCTAGATCTAAAAGCGGATGTTTCCTATTTTACCTATACAGCTTAAAGAAACAAATTTTTCTATTGAGTTTATAGTTGTCCAAAGATACTGGCTTCTTACTATCAAAAAAATTATGAATCTTAACAGATATAAATTATATTAAATATATAAGTTATATAACAGATATATGTTATATAACAGATATAAATAATTTTTTTATTTAGTATAATGTTGATTTAATAAACTAACTGAACTTTCAGCTGCTATAGAAGGATGTTACGTGTTCCGTATCTTCTATAAATTAATATTTGATAAAATAGTTGAGTCTAGGAAATTTTCATCAATTATGTTTATAGATCCCATGATAAAAACTAGAAATTTTTATTAGTTAATTAAGAAGATTTGGGTGTTTTATCAAAACACTTGTCCAGGATTACCCATAGAAATTTAAAGAATACATTCATATATTTATTGGAAATGTCTAAGTTTCATGAGTCAAATAAAACACCTATAAATATATTTGATGTATATGATAGATATTTATTCAAATATTATTTTAATGACAATGAAATTTTTTCAAATCTACAATATTACTATAATGAAGATAAATATAGGTTCGAAATTCCAAAGGACAGTATAAATGAAGTTAAACAATTATTAAAGAGGAATATGTTTGAACCCATAATTATAAAAGAGGTTAATGAGTTTGGTGTCGTTAAAGAAAAATATACTGACCACCCCAAAATGTTATTTAGAGATTCTTTGTTACAAGAATCTACTAGTGATTATAATATATTTGTTATGAAAGATAAAAAATCTGTAGAAAAAGCAGTTATGAATGGAGCTACTAAATTAACTGATACTGATATAGAAATTAAATTTGTTAAAAATTAACTATATAGTTCATATATTTTTAAAACCTGAAATATATATTTTTTGATTTATTTGATATTTGTTTTATGCTTCTTTCTTTTCTTCTAGGTCAATAATTTCTTGTGTTTCTTCTATTGTCCCTAATGTTTGTTCTTCGAACTGATCAATTGTTTCAACTATGAGATGTGTTTGTTGATCTAGTAATTCTTCGTTAGATTCCAAGGCTTCTATATAAAACTGTTTGTAGGTTTTTTGGTTTTCTTTCAATGATTTTAAAGATTCGTCGTTTGCTTCTTTTGTGCTTTAAATGTTTCTTTATATATTGTTTTTGAGTTCTTGTATGTTTATTTATTCGTCCCTCTTCTGGTAGTAATTCTTCAATTGCTTCAAAGTAAGAATCTATTAAAGTGTTGCTGACTTACATATTTCTTTCTAATGTTGAAGATGGAGCTTCAAAATCTGTTTCTTTTACTGCTTTATTCTGAGCACCAATTCCTTTTTTTATTGATTCTTTTGTTCGTTCTACATATCTTCTCTGCAGGTCAAACAGTCTTTGTAAAGGTGATGTTTCTATACTCATTGTATTTAATATTAAAAAATCAAAAGATATAATTCTTACTCTTATTACCATTAAAAACCATTAAAAGGTATGAAGATACGATTTTGAAGAATATATGATAAAAAAGAATTCATTAACTAAGACCACGTATCTTAATACTTTTCACCTTAGATAAAATATATAACCTTAAAAATAAAATATTATAACAATATATGTCTGAAAAAAGAGAAGTCCAAGACATAAAATCAAAAAACAAAATTTTATCAAATCAACTAACATATATAAAAAAACCTTATAATTTTTCTAAAATCCTAAAAAACTACAATGGAGAAATAGATGAATTACACAAATTTCTATTTCTTAATACCTCGTTTAAACCCTCATCATTTAAAGTATCAATGAATATAGCTAGAGGTATAATAAAAAAAATTCCAGATCACTTAAAAAATAAAAAAATAAATAAAAGTGTAGATAAAAATAATCCAGACATATATAATAACCAAAATAAAATAATTAAATCATTAAAAACTATAAATAATAATGGAAAACAAGACCAATTAAAATTTATTAATAAATTAATCCAAGAAATAAGTAATTCAAACCAAGAAACTAAAACAAAAATATCAAAAAAAATAAACAAAAAAGGACCAAAAATTTTTAATGAAACATCAGAAATTCTAAATTACTTAAACCAAGAATACAAAATATTTTTTGATCAAATAAAACTCTCGACAAACAAAAAATCGAATGAGGATACAAATAAAAAATTAAATATAAACGAAATAATAGATATTGCAATATTATTATTAATGGGTTCAATAATAACACTAAATAATATAAATAAATCCCAAAAAGATAATTTATATTCGGGATTAATAATAACAGCGTTTACCTTTGTTAAATATCCTAATCTAGAAAATAAAAAACCACAGAAACATGAATTCTCCATAAACCAAACCAAATTAAATGATTTTTAGTCTATAAAATATATAAAATCTCATACCAAACTACTAAATATATTTGTAAATATTTAAAGATATAGAACAAAAATTATATAGATATTAAATAAATATTAGATATATTTAAAAATAATATTAAATACTTTTAAAAATTAAAATTTACTTAAAACAAAGACATTATAATAAATTAATTATATTAAGTTTATCTAGAGATATATTAGGTTTATATATAGATTTAAGGTTCTATTATTTCTATTAGATTATTTTCGATATCCTCTATAAATAATATTTTTGCTCCAGTCTCAGTTTTTTGAGGTGCACTAAGTGTTTTAACATCATCTGATAGGTCTTTAAAAAAATTCAATATATCTTCAGTTTCTAAACCAATATGTTGTATTCCTGGCTGATTAAGTTTAGTACAGCTACAAGTTTTTCCTTTAGGATTATATTCTACAAGTTCCAGAATCATTCTATCACAATCAAAATGAGCAAATTTAGCATTCGCCTCTTCAATATTAACACCTTTTGAAAAAGCATCCCCCGAAACAGAAAATTCATTTATTAAATTTAAACCTAATTTATTTTTATAGAAATTTAAACTAGTTTCTAAATCTTGTACAGTTATACCACAATGATGCCCTTTAAGGTTTAACATAAATTAAATATTATTTTATATTAAAAATATCTTTTCTTAATTATCTACATATAACTTATTGATGTAATGATTGTAAAAAACTCATTTATCCTCTTCCTAAAAAGAAGAGGTCTTATTGGTCCATTACAAACCTAAAATAATAAATAATTATTGATAAATTTTTATTTATTAAATATATCTAAATTATTATTTTAAGTAAAATTATTACTATATAGTGTTATATATCTATATTACCAAGTATATAGTATAACTAGTATGTTTTTTATAGATATGGTGGTTTCAATTATCTAATGTCAAAAAAAGAAGAGGGTAAGGGTTCGATTATTAAACGTAGAAACTTTTTGACTAAAATCGGTTTAGCTAGTGCGGTCACTCTAACTGGATGTATTAGTAACAATCAACAGAATAACCAAAATAGTTCAAATAGTCTGTCTGGAAGTATAAATATTTCAGGTAGCAGTACTGTCTACCCAGTTTCTACAGCAATGTCAGAACTATTTGAACAAGAACATTCAGGAGTTGATTTTTCTATAAGTAGAGATGGGACAAGTGCTGGATTTCAAAATGCATTTATACCAGGTAGAAGTGATGTAAATGGTGCGAGCAGGCCTATTCAGGATAGTGAAAGACAGAGATGTATAGATAATGGATTTGAACCAATTGAGTTTCAAATTGCTAGAGATGCATTAACAATAATAGTTAATAATCAAAATGATTGGATTGAAGAAAACTGCATATCACTAGATACTCTTAGAGAAATTTGGTCTCCAGATACTAAACCAGAGACTTGGCAAGATGTTAATCCAAACTGGCCTGATAAAAAATTTCAGTTATATGGTGCTGCGACGACTTCAGGTACATTCGATTATTTTACAGAGCATATAGTAGGACAAGAAGATAAAATAAGACAAGATTTTGAAGGAACAGAACAAGACGATCTTATCGCCCGAGGTGTGGAAGGAAGCCTATACTCATTAGGTTATCTTCCTTTTTCATATTATACAAATAATCCGGATAGTACTAAAGCACTTAGTATTCAATCAAAAAATAATTGTATACAACCTAGTTTGGAAAATGCTCAAGATGGTTCCTATCCCCTAGCACGTCCACTTTTTATATATGTTAATAGTCAGAAACTTCAGGAAAAACAACATCTACAAGAATTTATAAAATTTTATATAAACAATTCCAAAGATCAAGAACTTATTGGCGAAACTATAGGATATGTACCAGCTAGCCAACAAACAGTAAATGAAAACATAAATAAACTTAATGAATATATTTAGTAAAGAAAATTAATTATATAAAAATTGAAAATGAGAAAAATTAACTGAATATATTCAGTTTTATTTATAACAATAGATGAATAGCAAAGATACATCAGGATCATCTTTACAACGTAGTGGAATTAAAACTCAAAAAGAGAAAGCGTATAAGGCATTATTACTTTTTTGTGCTATATTTACCGTTATTATAACAGTTGGTATTGTTGTTTCTCTTATAGATAATACTTTTATATTTTTTTCTCAGATATCACCCATAGAATTCTTTACAGGAGTTAATTGGCATCCTTTAACAGCTGGAGAATATGGTGTTTTACCTCTTGTTACTGGTACTTTAATAATAACAGTTGGATCCGCTGTAATTGCTCTGCCAATAGGTCTTGCAGCCGCAATATATCTAAGTGAGTATGCTTCAGAAGCTATAAGAGCGGTTTTAAAGCCAGCTTTAGAGATTTTAGCTGGGGTTCCAACTATTGTATATGGATATTTTGCATTAGTTTACATAACCCCTCTGCTCAAAGGATTCATTCCAGCTATACAGCCATTTAATGCATTATCTGCAAGCATTGTAGTTGGTATAATGATTATTCCTATGGTTTCTTCTATAAGTGAAGATGCACTTGATGCAGTTCCAGACTCTCTTAGACAAGCTGGATATGGTGTAGGATCCTCAAAGTTTGATGTATCAACTAAGATCGTGGTTCCTTCCGCATTTTCGGGTATTATATCCTCATATGTTCTCGCAATCTCTAGAGCTATTGGTGAAACAATGGCTGTTACACTTGCTGCTGGACAAAGCCCTCATATGCCGTATTTCCCGAATATTATTCAAAATCTTACCGAATCAACTCAGACAATGACTGCAGCAATGGTTCAAATAGCTGGTGCTGAGTCGCTTGGCCAAACTGCTGCGTATGATGCAATGTTTGCTATTGGAATAACTTTATTTGTCATGACTTTTAGTATGAATTTATTGGCTGAATATATTCGAAATAAATTCCAAGAAAAATATAAATAATGGAAACAGATATTGATAAGATAACAAAGAATCGACAACAAATACTTAGAAATATCAAGGGAATTATTTTTAGATCTATTTTACTTGTTGCAACACTAATTGGTATTGTTTCTTTGTTTATTTTGATGATATATGTCTTTTCTGATGCTATAAATCCATTATCAGGTGAGATTGGTTGGTATCTAGCATATTTTATAACAATTATCTTACCAATGTTAGGTTTCCTTTTTTACGCTTTAAGAGATCCCGATATATGGGGTACTAGTATACAGTCATTTGGAGTATTATTTGGAGTTATTATTTTAGCTATTATGTCATATACAATTCCTCAAACTCTTAATCCATACGATATTTTCGTTTATTTTCTTACAATTAGTATACCCATAACTATTGTTACAGTATATGGTTATAATAATCCAAAAGCTACATGGACAGGTACATTAATACCTATCGTAGCTGTTTTTGGATTGTTTCTTGGTTTTATATTCTTTGACTCTTTAGAAGTATATGTAGATATAGTCGAAGAATGGATTGTTTACTTATTTATTATTGGTATTCCAATATCTATAAGTTTATGGATTATTACAAAATATGTCATAAGTGGATTTAATGAGAAAAAAGTTAGTTTATATTGTTTTGGTTTTACAACAATAATAGGACTTCTTGGTATTTTTCTTGGATATAACTCAAGTTTAGGTGTAATATTTTTCTCTACTATAATTTTTCCTTTAATATTCTATATTTCACATAATATATTAAACAATAAAGAAGGTAGAATTGGTTTAGTTAGTCCATTAATACTTATATTAGGGATATTTTTAGGATTAACTATTACAGGACAGTTAGAACTATCAGGGCCTGAATCTTGGTTGAATATAAATTTTTTAACTGCAAGTTTTTCATCATTAAATCCAAGAGAGGCAGGTATATATCCCCAAGTAATAGGTTCTATATTGATAGTTGTACTGATGGCAATAGTTATCTTTCCGGTAGGTATAGGTGCAGCAATATATCTTGAAGAATACGCGCCTAAAACAGGTTTTTTAGGTAGGATAACTCAATTTATCGAGCTAAATATTTCTAATCTTGCAGGAGTTCCATCAGTAGTATATGGTTTATTAGGTCTAGGATTAGTTATAAATGGATTAAATATAGAAAGAGGGTTGCTTTTGGTAGCCTCAATCACACTTGGTTTACTGATTTTGCCAATAGTTATAGTTTCAAGCCAAGAAGCAATAAGGTCTGTTCCGGACTCATTCAGACAAGGATCCTATGGTGTAGGAGGCAGTAAATGGCAAACCCTAAAGAATATTGTATTACCAGAAGCTATGCCTGGAATTCTTACAGGAACAATACTTGCACTCGGTAGAGCTATCGGTGAAACAGCTCCGTTAATAATAATTGGATTGTCGACAACTCAGTTTAGCCCACCTTCAGGTATAATGGAAAAAGCAACCGCATTACCATTACAGATTTATGCAATAGCCTCATATCCACAACCTGAATACAGATATGGAGTAGTAGCAGCTGGAGTCGTAGTTCTTCTCACACTTATGTTAATAATGAATGCTATAGCAATTATACTAAGAAATAAATACCAACGTTAATGATATAGATAATTTATAATAATTTTGAAGATATATAAATTTATTAATAAATTTGGGATTTTAATAATGATTAAAAATATATTTTCTTAAATATATAGATTTAGTAATCTTCAGAATGTCCAAGTGCTGACATTAATCTTTTTATATACCTACGGGAATATTCTTCCCCAAATACTCCTAAAATATAATCTTGTAGTAATTCAGGTGTCCATTCTCTTGCTTGGTATCCTTCAAGTTCCGATGGTCGTTTACTTAAAACTTCTAGGAGATGATGCATTTGAGCGTCTGTAATTCCTGAATCTTTTCCTGAAGGATTTATTTCAGGTTGTATGGATGTCTCTTGCTTTTGGGTTGGATATGTATCTGGGGTAGGAGGGGATTCCCTTTTATGTGTAGATTCTTGATACATTTTTAGATATTTATTTATAGTTTTAGTTTCTATATTTAGTAAATTAGCTACTTCATCAGTGTCTTTATTTCTGTCGAATATTAATTTAAATATACTATCTATTTTTCTATATGATTCACCAAGTTCTGATAGGTCGGTTTGCCCTTCCCATAATCCACCTGTAGGTTGTTTTTCTATTATCTTTTCTGATATATTGAGATTTTTAGCAAGTTTACGGACCTCAGTTTTATATATATCACCAATAGGCAATAAATCTACACCTCCATCACCATATTTTGTAAAATAACCAAGTAATCTTTCAGTTCTGTTAGTCGTCCCTAAAACTATATAATTCTTTTTATTTGCTTCAAAATATTCTAAAGCCATTCTAAGCCTAGTTGCAGAATTACCAACTGCTAAATCATATCTTTCATTATTTCCTTCAGTAATAGATAGAAAACTTTCTAAAAGTGGCTCAATATCTGTTTTTTGATATTCTATATTAAGATTTTCTGCGACTTCTACTGCATCCTGTATATTTTCCTGTTTATTTCTTTTTGTAGGAAGTATCATACCGTGAACTTTCCACGAACCAAGTGCTTTGACCGCAAGTGTAGTAGAAACAGTAGAATCTATACCCCCACTAAGACCCACAATCACCCCATTTGCATCAGCTTCTTCAAGAAATTGATTTATAAAATCAATTATTTTTTGTTCTATTTTAGAACCATTAAATTCCTCTTCAAATGGAAATTTACAAGTCGACATATCTCTTAAATATACCTAAAACTCTCGATACTAATTTGTTATCTATTTTAAAAAATAAAAACTGTAGTTTTTTAATAAAAATAAAAAATTTTGTAAAGTAAGAGAATAAAAGATTTCTAATTAATTATATATCCATTTTTTATATTGCTTCTGGTCCTGTCTTTCCTGTCCTTATTTGATATGCGTTTTCTACAGGGACTACGAATATTTTTCCATCACCTTCATTACCAGTATGGGCTGCTCTTCCTATGGCCTCGACAACATCTTGTGCTGGAATATCGGCTAC
>JAHENH010000148.1 GCA_018609935.1 Halobacteriales archaeon
AATTAAATACCTCGCAGGCTTCAGCCTTTCTAATGCTTCATTTTTATCATCAGCAACAGCAGTAAAAAGATAAACACATGTATTAAACTCCCCAAAATCAATTTCAGATCTCTCGGAAAGACCTTTCTCTACTCTACCTCTATACTCCCCAAAAATTTCAGGTGTCACAAAAGCACATATCCATCCATCAGCTTTTCTGCCTGCTATCCCTCTCATCTGTGGACCATTAGCAGCAAGATATATCGGAATCTTGCTTTTCGGATTAATCTGCAAAGAAGCATTCTCCAACTGGTGAAACATACCATCATAGTAAAAAGGATCCTCAGGAGAAGCACTCCACAAACCTTTTAATACATCTATAGCCTCCTTTGTCCTAGTTACAGGTTTATTCCATTTTATTCCATATGGATCTAGATTCATAGTTTCTCCGACACCAAGACCTAACACTATTTTATTATCAAATAAATGAGTATATGTAGCAAGTCTCTGAGATAATACAGCAGGATGATATCTATGCGGATCTGTTACAGATGTACCAATCTTTGCATCATTACTTTCTGTTTTAAGTCCTACAGCGTTAAGTATCGACCAAGTTTCAGGGGTTATTCCTTTTCCAGAGGAATAAATATGATCATAATTCCAAACATCCAATCCATTCTTAGAATATTTTCTTCCATACTCAACCAATTTCTGTGGAGGTTTCATTGGTTGAGGTAAAACCATCCCAATATCTACCATAAAAAATATATTAATCCAAAATTTATATCTCTATCTCTTAAACACTTCCCTTTTATTAATAAAAACAATTACAGACCAAAATATTATTTATAGGTATCAAGAATTTTTTCTATTTTTGTTTCTATCCCGGAACTCTTGGAACCTACACTCTAGCACTTATAGAGATATAGATTTGAATAGATTAATGATGGAGTATATTTCTGTTTCATCACTGTATCATTATTTTAGGTGTAAGCGTTGTTTTTGGATAGACCAAAAAACAGGATTAAACATAGATAATAATTTTCCTAAATTTCCACTTGTAATGGATGAATTAATTAAAGAATATTTTGATCAATACAGACCTAAAAAACCTCCAATAATAAAACAAAAACTACCAGATGTTTACAGCATGTATAATAAACAAGGAGTTATAGATAAGTTAAGATCCAAAAAAATCCTTTAAAGATAAAGAAGAAAAATATAGAAATATATGGATCCATAGATGACCTTTTAGAAAAAAATAACAAAATAGCAGTAATAGACTATAAGACAACTGGGTCTCCACCAGAAAAAATATATGAATATTATAAAACACAAGTTGAAATATACGATTATTTGTTAGAAAATAACGGTTTCGATACAGTCAAAAAAGGATATATAGTATATTTCTATCCAAAACAAATTAACAATAAATCATGTAAGATAGATACAGAAATAAAACAAATAAAAATTTCAAAAAAATATATAAATAAAACTATAGAAGAAATCAAAGATGTCCTAAAATCACCAATTCCCGCACAAAACAAAAACTGTAAAATCTGTAAGATAACAAAAACAACAGCAATGATATAAAAACCATATTAAAAAAATTATGTTTCGAACTATAATAATAGCTATAATCTTTTCTGGAAGTCCTTTACCTTTAGGATGGGAGAAATAACTTTTTATAATAGTAAACTACCTAATATAGATAGAGGTTATATTCAATTTTAATCTAAATTATTAGCTATTTATTTAATTAAATTGATTCCTCAAAACATATTAAGAACCATTATATAAAGGTACTATATATTTGATGATTTCGGTTTTATATATAAGTAATGAAAAATCTATCTGTAGTCGATAGTATTGCTAAAAAGAAAAAGAAAAAATACATTTTGATGTAATCGATAAACTATGACAGCTAAAGCTTCTATAGACAATAAAAAACAGATATGGCCGGGGGAAAAGGCAGGTAGATTTGAGGGTTTAAAGAAATACGTGAAAAAAGCCCGTGAGAGAACAAGATCTCCTATCGATGAAATAGAACAATTGGTGCCAAAGGGAAATATCTATATATTCCCTGATCGCTGTAAGGAATGCGGGTATTGTTGGAAATATTGCCCAAAAAACGTCCTTGAAGTTGGTGAGGAGGGAAATAAGAAAGGGTATCGATCACCGAAAGTGGCTGAGGGTAAAAAGAACGCTTGTGTTGACTGTGGAATGTGTACTTGGATATGTCCTGAATTTGCAATTTTTACTGTTGAAGAAGAATAATGTCAACGAAAGATCAGCATCAAAAAAAAGAACTTGAAAATAAAGGAGAGTACTTCATGATAGGAGATGCAGCCTGTGCAGAGGGAGCAATTGCTGCAGGGTGTAAGTTCTTTGGTGGATATCCTATAACACCTGCAAATGAAATTTCTACACATATTAGTGAACGCTTTTTGGAAATGAGTGATGCCGAATTTATACAAATGGAAGACGAAATAGCAAGTATTGCGGCTGTAATAGGTGCTTCAAACGCTGGGAAAAAAAGTATGACTGCAACAAGTGGCCCAGGTATAAGTTTAATGAATGAAAACATAGGTCTTGGAGCAATAACTGAAACACCTTGCGTACTCGTCAATGTTCAGCGAGGTGGCCCGTCAACAGGTATGCCGACACTTCCGGGACAAGGAGATATTATGCAAGCAAAATGGGGGAGCCACGGAGACTATCCTATGGTAGCATATGCTCCTGGAAGCCCACAAGAGATGTTTGATTTTACGATTTCAGCTTTTAATACAGCAGAAAAATATAGGACACCAGTAATTGTACTTGCTGACCAGACAGTTGGACATATGACAGGTAAAATATCTATTCCTGGGAAAGTAAAGATAACTAACCGACTAAAGCCTGAAGGTGAGGTTGACCCTGATAATTTTCTTCCTTATGACGCATCAAAGCAAATACCGCCTATGGCCTCAGCAGGAGAAGGAGGCAGGGTTCACGTAACTGGACTTACCCACGATCAAAAAGGCCATCCTGACATAGATCCCAAGACTCAAAACCAGATGTTAAGTCGTATAATGTCAAAGATAGAGGACAACCGTGAAGAAATAACTGAATATGAGTATTACAAATTGGATGACGCAGATGTAGCTCTTATAGGTTACGGTTCAATGGGACGATCAGCTAAAGAAGCTGTTAATAAACTACGTAGAGAGAACGTCGATGCAGGTCTACTACGTGTATTAACGCCGTGGCCGTTTCCAAAAGAAGTTATTGAAGATTTATCTACCGAAGTAGATCATATTGTAGTGGCTGAAATGAATCTAGGGCAGTATGTTCATCCTGTTCGTGAACACTCAGTATGTCCTGTATCAGGACATACGCATCAAGGAGGTGAGATACCAACACCTGAAGAAGTAGTAAAAACAGTAAGAAAGGTGATTTCATGAGTGAAATTACTAGATCACCCGCAGAAGTAGCAGACAAACATCCTAACGATGAAACACTTCGTGACAGCAGAATACCTCATATTTGGTGTCCAGGGTGTGGACTTGGAGGAACTATAAAAGCTTTTACAGAAGTGATAGAAAAACTGGACAAGAAACTCGATGATTACGCGGTGATAAGTGGAATCGGTTGTGCAGGTCGTGCTGCTGGATACATCAATACAGATTCATATCATACAACTCACGGGCGTGCAATACCGTTTGCTACCGGCCTCAAAATTGCTAATCCTGATCTTGAGGTCTCGATAATCTCGGGGGATGGTGATTTGTTTAATATTGGAGGAAATCATTTCATACATGCTGCGCGGCGGAATCCTGACATTACTATAATATGTTCAAATAACTTCAATTATGGAATGACAGGAGGACAATTTGGAGCAACTACCCCAATTGGATCAAAAACAACCACCACTCCAAAAGGTAATTATGAACGTCCTTTCAATCTACCTCTTCTGGCCTCAAGTCTTAATGTTCCTTACGTAGCTAGATGGACCTCGCTCCATCCACGGAGACTTGTGAACTCTATTGAAGACGCTATAAAGAAAGATGGATTAGGATTTGTAGAGGTGATAACTCCATGTCCTGAGGGGTTTGGAAAAGCAAATGGTTTTCCAGAAGGAATAGATATGTTGGAATATTTCGAAGAGAACGCCGTAATAGACCATGATGCCGATCTCAGAGACGTAGGTATTAATATGGAAGGTGAAGAGCTAATTCTTGGAAACTTTGTAGATGAGGACAGTATACCATATCTTGAGTCTAAAGATTCTATTTTGAGAGGTGATAATTAATGTCTCGTACCGAGTTTAGGTTCTCTGGTTTTGGAGGGCAAGGTGTTATTACAATGTGTCACGTTCTCGGAAAAGCTGCGAGTATATATGATGACATGAACGCAACTATGACTGAAGCCTATGGACCTGAGAAAACTGGAGGGTTCTCACGAGGGGATCTTGTAATCAATAGGGATAAGATAGGCTATCCTAATGTTATGGATCCAGACATAGTAGTAGTTTTTTCTCAAGATGCATTTGAACGTGATGCTGATACGGTTACCCATAATGGTCGGGTGTTGACTGAAAGAGATCTGGTGAATCCAAAACCGTTGCGGGATGATAGATCCGATATAGACATTATTGAACTTCCAGTAGTAGAGAAGGCAGAAGATCTTGGTCTTAAAGTGGTGGCAAATATTGTTATGTTAGGAGCTACAGTCGATCTGGCTGGTATACCAAATACTAATACAGTACGAGAAGCGATACGCGAAACAGTTCCTGAAGGTACAGAAAATTTAAACATAGAGGCATTCGAGAGTGGGTTAAACCTGTTAGATGACGCAAAAACTAAATCGGAGGTAATAGAATAATGAGTTTAGAGAAAATCGACCCACTTGGTAGTGGAAAAATAAATAAAGAACAAATTGACGCTGATGTAATGGTAATAGGAGGGGGTATAGCAGGCATTCGCTCAAGTCTAGATCTAGCCGAGTCAGGGGCTGAGGTCGTACTGGTGGAACGTACCCCATCTATAGGGGGGAAGATGGCAGCTTTGGATAAAAACTTCCCAACTCTTGATTGTTCAATCTGTATCGAGGGCCCTCTTATGAGTGATGTTATAGAACATGAAAATATTCAGGTTTTAACTTTATCCGAACTGACAGATTTATCTGGAAATGCAGGTAACTTAACTGCTAACGTATATCAGGAACCCCGTTTTGTAGGTAGTGAGTGCACTCGTTGTGATGACTGTGTCGAAGCTTGTCCTGAATATACTAAAAACGAGTTCGACGAGGGTATTGGTTCACGTACTGCTATTTATACACCATTCGAGCAGGCCGAACCTGGACCTTATGTTCTTGATATTGAAACATGTATAAACGATCCACCCAACAATATGCCTTGTGATAGATGTAAGAGAGTATGTATGCCCGATTGTATCGATTTTGATATGATGCCAACAGAGTATGATATCAATATTTCATCTATAGTTATCTCTACAGGATTTGATCTCCTCAACCCTGATGTCATAGACGAACACGGTTACGGGGAACATCCAGATATTCTTACAAGTATGGAGTATGAACGCTTACTTGACGCTGCTGGACCTACTGAAGGAGATATAGTTTGTCCTTCCAACGGTGAGAAACCCGAAAACATACTGTTTGTACTATGTGTTGGAAGCCGTGACCAGCGTCATTGCGAGTACTGCTCCAGAGTTTGTTGTATGTACTCAAATAAACAGGCTATCCAGTCAGTAGATCACGGAATCGATGATGTCACAGTACTCTATATGGATATGCGAGCTTACGGAAAAGACTTCGATGATTTTTATGACAGAGCACGTGAAGAAGCAGGTGTAGATTACTATAGAGGGCGACCAAATATTATAGATACCGAGGGTGAATCACCAGTTGTTCGTTATCAGGATACCGATCAAAAAGATATTGTAGAAGAAAAATATGACATGATAGTACTTGCCCCTGCTATCATTCCAAGTGAGAGTATGTCTGAACTAGCAGACAATATTGGAATTGAACTTGATAATGACGGATTCATAAAGGTAACTGAAGCTAAAGGTGATATGGTAGAAACTACAAGAGAAGGTGTCTATGCAGCAGGATGTGCAACTGGTCCAAAGGATATACCTGACAGTATAGCCGAAGCATCAGGTGCAGCGTCTAAGGCATTGGAACATGTTACTGGGAGAAAATGGCCCGAACCTATTGACGTAGAACCTATAAAGGAGACTGATGAGGAACGTATTGGTGTTTTTGTGTGCCACTGTGGATCAAATATTGTAGGAACCATAGATGTAGTAGAAGTTACTGAGTGGGCATCCTCTCTTCCAAATGTTGAATACACTGAGGACGTTCTATTTGCGTGCTCGGGTAACACTCAGGAACATATAACAGAGATGATAAAAGAAAATAATCTCAATCGAGTTGTAGTGGCATCTTGTTCTCCTAAAACACATGGATCAACATTCAAGCGTACCCTTGCTAAAGCAGGTCTAAATGAGTACTTACTTGAAATGGCTAATCTCCGTAATCACAATTCTTGGGTTCATGATGATGAGAAAGACGCGACTGAGAAAGCAAAAGATATGGTTAAAATGGCTGTTAAGAAGTCGAATTTTCTTTCACCCTTGGAAAAACTAGAACAACCTGTAGAACAACGAGGCGTAGTAATTGGAGGGGGGATCGCAGGTATGTCAGCTGCTATAGCTCTTGCAAAACAGGACCATGATATTCATCTAATAGAGCGTGAAGATAGCCTCGGTGGCATTCTACAGCACCTGAACACGTTACATCCAGGTGGCAGAGACGCACAGACACTTCTAGAGTCACGTCGTGACAAATTATATGAAAGTGGTGTAAAAGTTCATACAGATACTGAAGTCGAGAACGTCGGAGGCCATGTTGGTAACTTCACAGTTAATCTCGATAGTGGCGAAACAATCGACGCAGGTTCAATAGTGATTGCTACAGGTGCCTCACCATATGAACCAGACGAATTTGGATACCAAGATCAATCCGAAGTTATAACGAATCTAGAACTCGAAGAAAGGATATCAGAGAACAAAGTGGATGCAGATCGGGTAACTTTTATCGGTTGTGTTGGGTCTAGAAACGATGAGCGAGGATGTTCTAGATACTGTTGTTCTTCTATCATAGGTCAGGCAAGTCACCTAGCAGAAGATGGTGTAACAGTAGACGTTGTCAACAAGGACATACGTACGTTTACACGTAAAGGCGAGGAAAATTACAGAAAAGCTCAGGAGCTAGGTGTTCGCTTCTTTCGATACAATCAGGACTTAACACCACAAAAAGCAATCGATTACAATGCAAAGACAGGAGAGCTTTCGTTCGAAGACCGCCTTCTTGGCCAGGAGGTGATCCTATCGCCTGATCTTATTGTACTGGCCGTTGGACTACGTCCAAACGGTGACAAAACAGAAAATGACGTGGCAAGTCAACTTACAGTTACACGGGACGACGAAGGGTTCCTACTTGAACGTCATCCAAAGTTAGGACCTACAGAAGCCAGCGTAGGAGGGATTTTCATGGCTGGAAGCGCCCAGAGCCCCAAAGATGTGCGAGATACTACGGACCAAGCGTTGGGAGCAGCTGCGAAAGCAGGTGCTCTTCTTTCTAAAGACACAGTAGAGCAAGATCCATTAGCAGCAAAGATCGATCCCACAGCTTGTATAGGTTGTACTAAGTGCAAGAGAGTCTGTCCATATAACGCAATTCAGGGAGAAAAAGATGAACCACATGAAGTTATAGATGCAGCCTGTATGGGATGTGGAACATGTGCTTCAGCCTGTCCTATGGATGCGATCACTATGCCTAAGTTCACAGACAAACAGATAAAATCCCAGATAAGTGCTGCACTTGAAGAAAATCCCAAAGAGAAGATTATTACGTTTGCTTGTAACTGGTGCTCATATGCTGGAGCAGATCAAGCAGGTATCGAAAAGCGTGAGTATCCCCCAAGTATTCGGATTATTCGAACGATGTGCTCAGGACGTGTAGACGAGAAGTTCATCGATTATGCCTTCGAGCAGGGGGCTGGCGGGGTTTTGGTAACTGGTTGTCATATTGGTGACTGCCATTACATAGATGCAAACACCTATACTGAAAAACGGGTAAAACGTTGGAAGAAAAAACTTGATGAGAAAGAGAGAGACCGTTTACAGCTAGAATGGGTAAGCGCGGCTGAAGGACAAAGATTTGCTGAAAAGGCTACTGAGATGGATAATTCAGTAAAAAACTTCATAAAAAAACAGGCAAAAACTGATGGCGGTCCATGTTTTGACGGGTTATGTAGGTTTGACTGTAAAAGAGGTGATGAAAAATGAGTAAAGAAATAAGAGATGAAAAAGAGCCATTATATGTTGATGATGAAAGATCGAAGAAAATTATAGAAGCCACAAATGGGGTGGCAAACGTTTGTTTTCAATGTGGTACCTGTACTGCAACCTGTCCGTGGATTTCGTTTGACGAGGGACCTATTTCAATTCGTGACTTGATGCGACGAGCTCAGCTTGGAATCAATGATTTCGGTGAAGAACTGTACAAATGTCTTACATGCAAAGAATGTGAGGTTAGCTGCCCTCGAGGAGTTGATATAACTGATGGTATTATTGGACTTCGTGAAATTGCATTCAAAGATGACAAAGCCCCGGACCAACTTGAGAACGCTTTGTGGAGCGTCTATGAGGAAGAAAACCCATGGGAACAGCCAGCAAGCGACAGAGATACTTGGTTAGAAAGTGTACCTGACGGTATTGACGTTCCAACTGGAAAAAAAGCTGACGTACTATATTATGTTGGATGTTCGCCGTCGTATGATCCAAGTCTTCATACAGTTCCTTCAGCGCTAGTTCAGCTTTTCGAGAAAGCTGGTGTTAATTACACTGTTTTAGGTGATAAAGAAGTCTGCTGTGGAGACGTTGTTCGTCAAACCGGTGAGACAGACTTCTTTGATGAACTCTCTAATATGAACACCAAAACATTCAAGGAGACTAGTGCTGATACAATAGTTACTACTAGTCCGCACTGTGCTGAAACATTCTCTAAAAAGTATGATCTTTCAGCTGATGTAGTCCATTATACTGAATTTCTTTTAGATTTAGTTGAATCAGGGGATCTCAAGCTCGGGAACATCAATAGAACAGTGACATTCCACGATCCGTGTTATCTTGCACGTAGTATGGCTGTTATTGATGAACCTCGATCTCTTTTATCTGAAGTAGGTATAGAGATTGAGGAGCTCAACAAGTCAGGTGTAAAGACACTGTGTTGTGGTGGTGGGGGAGGTAATATGTGGCAAGAGAGGGATATAGAAGAAAGATTCGCAGATTATCGTGCAAAGAAAGCTGATAAAACTGATTCAGAGGAGCTACTTACAGCTTGTCCATACTGTGTTCAGACACTAAAAGACGGAGTGAAAAAAGTGGGTGCAGATATCTCAGTTCGGGAGTTGTCGACAGTTCTTTTGGAAGCGGCCAATATAGCTGAGGGCAATTAACTATGTCTTTGAATGATGGTATCTGGGTATACATGGAATCAAATGAAGGAACGGTTATGAATGTTAGCTATGAAATACTTGGAAAGGCACGAGATCTATCTAAGAAAGTTGACATGAGTGTAACTGCAGTTCTTGTAGGTAAAAGTAAGGAAATACAAGGATTAGCTGATGAAATTATTGCCAGAGGTGCAGATGAATTAATCAAGATAGAAAACGATTTACTTAACATTTACAGACCGGAGATATACACCAATGTAGTAGAAGACGTTATCAAAGAAGGTGACCCATCAATGTTTTTGATAGGTGCTACTCACAATGGTGTAGATCTTGCTGGTAGATTAGCAGTCCGTCTTGATACTGGTATGAACGCTGATGTCATTCGTCTTGAAATTGATGAAAATAGTAATCTAGTTGGAGGAGTTCCAGCATTCGCTGGAGATATTCTAGCACTAGTACGAGCAGAAGGTAGGCCACAGATGAGTACAGTCAGACCAGGTGTTTTCTCAGCTAATCATCCCAATAAAAAAAGAGAGGGAGATGTTAAGATACACAAGCCTGATATCGAAGAAGAAGAAATTGTAACTGAAGTCACTGATAGAAAGATAGGAGATACAGTTAATCTACCTAGTGCAGATATCGTAGTATGTGCAGGTAGAGGATTTAGGGGAGATCTAGATCTAGCAATAGAACTGGCAGAATCCCTTGACGCGACACTTGGAGTTACTCGTCCACTTTGTGACGAAGGTCTAGTGTCAAGAGACAGACAAATAGGGTCGACAGGATACTCTCTGAAAGCTGATGTTGCCATATGTGCTGGTATAAGTGGATCTATGTATTTCACATCTGGATTAGAAGATGTCGAAACAGTTATAGCTATAAACATTGATTCAGACGAGCCAATCTTCGAACACGCTGATTACTGTATAGAGGGGGATCTATTTGAGATACTGCCGTTGTTAGTTGAAAAAGTAAAAGAGAATGAGGTAGAAATATGACATTAAAGATTGCAGTTGCAGTTAAAGTAGTCCCAAAAACAGAGGAAGTTGAACTTGATGAAGAATCTATGACTATAGATCGTGAGAATGTAGACTCACAGATTAACCCAGCTGACAAAAACGGAGTAGAGATGGCATTGGAGTTCAAAGACTCTAAGGAAATTACAGACGAAGTAGAGGTAATAGCAATTTCTATGGGCCCACCGTTTGTCCAAGAGCAATTACAAGATATTATAGCAATGGGGGTAGACGATGCGGTTCTTCTATCTGACCCCACGTTTGCAGGATCTGATACCTATCCTACAAGTCACATTATCGCAAAAAGCATAGAAAAACTAGGTAATATAGACCTCATACTTTGTGGTGAAGAGTCCTCAGATTCTTCAACTGGTCAGGTTCCACCTGGTATTGCTGAGTGGCTAGATGCTAATCAGGTAACATACGTTAACGATGCAAGAATCGAGAACGGTGAAATTAGAGCAAGTAGAACTGTTAGAGGAGGTGAAGAAACTGTTAGAGTACCTCTTCCTGCTGTCATTAGTGTAGAGTATGGAATAAATGAACCGAGATTTCCTGATTTTAAGCGAAAGAGATGGGCAGAAAACGAGTGGGAGTTAACTGTGTGGGACAAAAGAGATCTAAATCTTTCTGAGGACGCTGTAGGTCTTGAAGGTTCATATACTGAAGTAGTAGAACTTGAATCTATAGAAGGCCCCAAACGTAGGAAAAAATGGATAGAAGGAAGTGTTGAAAATAAAGTAAATGAAATAACCGAGATACTTGAAGAAAAGAAAAGATAAAAGCTTTAAAAATTAAAAAAACACCACGTAGCTACCGACGTGAACTACCTCGGAGTCAAGCTCCGAGGCACTTTCTTAATTTTTATAGATACAGACAAATACACAAACAGTTAAACAGAGAAAACAAAAAGAAAAGAATAGAATTAATCAACTAATCGAAAAAAAAGACATTCACGAATCAAATCATTTTTATCACCATGCTTTTTAGAACCTTCAAAAGAACCTCTATCTCCCCACATGTTTTCATCTTCATCAACATCCAGATTTTTTTATCTGTTGTTATCCCCCTCTTTAATGTATATTTAAGATTATCTATTTTTTCTAATATAAATATAAATATTAAATTTTTATGAGTTAAGTTTTGAGGATGACCAAGACTGAAGATAGAGAACTTATAGATTGGATTAAAGGAGATCTTATAACATATCTCCAAAATGGAATAATTAATACTGAAGAGTGGAGTGGATCTATAGATTTTGGTGGCTTGAATATAGGAAGTTTTGATCGCCTAAAAGAAATACATCTAGCTTTAGATCAAAGTCTAGTCAAGAAGGGGTTTATAGATGATTTCATAAAACAGGAATCAATCTATAGAGATGATTATAATATAGGTGCTGACATACAAAAACATAGAAAGGAACAGATAAAAAATGAAAAATCTAGAAAAAATATTGAGAAACAAGAATAAGAGATACAAGAAAAAATAGATAATCCAAAAATAAAGGGTAAATATATGTTGTTTTTAGGTAAAAAATATTTAGATGCAAATAGTGAAAACATTAAAGACCTACTAATAGATTATGCAACAGCTGATATAGAACCGTTATTTGAACTAGCAGAAAAATGCTACAACTAGAGCTTGTTAGATTTTTCCTATTGTGATATCTAGTTTTTCTATAGGTCCTCTATATCTTTTATTCATATATCATTCTTTACAGTTTTATCATAGATTCTAGATAGTATTTCTATAGTTGATTTTTTGTTTAGGTATTCATTGTTGTTTCCACACTGTGAGTCCATTATACATCTAGGACAGCCTGCCTTCCATGTGCAAGTACAACTAGAAACTCTATTTAGTGTTTTTTCTAATACAGTATCTATTTTTTCATATATTTTCTTTGAGAACCCAACCCCTCCTTGGACTGTATCATGTATAAACCATGTTGGACATTCAGTTTCAGGATGAAATCTAATACTTAACCCACCTATATCTTCTTTGTCCATCATAAGTTCAATGGGGGATATTTTTATCATTCCATGTTCTGATCCATGAAGAGCACCACCCGGAACATTCGTTTTTTTACCCTCGCTGACATCCTCTATAGGCTTATCTATAAACATTTTTAGTATATCTTCTTCAAGGCTTTCTGGAGTTTCTATCCATACAAGATTTGTATTCAACTCTATTGGTGGTTGTCCAGTAGGCCCTTTATCTATTAGTCTATCTGTATATATTTCTCTTTTCACATACTCATAATAATGTATTTTTACAGTACCTTCCCCAAAACAAACTTTATATTCATCCCCTGTATCTCTTGTTTTTCTTATTTTTAGGTCTGAAACTTGTTTTGTAGAGATTGCCTGTGTATAATGGTTTGAATTAACCTCTCTTACAGTTATATATGGATTTGGAATGTCTTCTCTGACTTCTAATACTTCAAATTGTCTCCCATTATGTAAAAATAATGCACCTGTATGGTGATCTCTATATACTCTTTCTCTATCGAGATTTTCTATATCTATATTATTATTTTGACATCTAACTTTAAACTGTATATCCGAAGATGTATACATAGATATTTCTGACTGAGGCCTGGGTGGTTCTATATACCCTACACCTCTATCAAGATCACCTTCTAATCTTCCTACATCTTTCCACATCTTTACTGCTCTTTCAAGTCTTTGTTTTCCAAACCATTTTTTGTCTTTTTCCGTCAGTGGTTTTTCGTCGGCTGCACATAGAAGATGTTCTGCATAGACAGGATTGTTTTCTAATTCTATCACCGCTTCCTCAATATTGTCTTCCAAGATATATTCCGGATTATCTAATATATATTGGTCTATGGCATCATTTCTTGATATAAAAATAGATAACGCATCTGATTTTCCCCTACCAGAACGACCTATTTGTTGCCAAAAAGACTGTCTAGTACCTGGATATCCGGTAAGTATTGTTGTATCTATAGACCCAATATCTATTCCTAACTCAAGTGCGTTTGTAGAAAATACACTATCTAGTACCTGAGATTTAAATTTATTCTCTATACTACGTCTTTGTTTTTTAGTAAGACCTGCATGGTATGGGTTTATATCTATATAATTGTTAGTTTGTCTGTTTGTAGCTTCTTGTTTAACATATTTAGATCCCAACTCGGTTTCTTTTCTACTTCTACAAAACGCCAATATCTTTAGACCTTTATTTCCAAGATGAGTGATTAGGGAGCTAGCCTGACGGATAGGGTTTGCACTTGCTTTCTGTATTTCTCTTGGTGTTTCAGGGTTTTCTATTTGGTTTTCTCTTATAGGAATATCCCAGAAAATAATTTCGCGTTTTCCTCTTGGTGAACCATCTTTTTCTATTACAGAAAATTTTTTACCAGTAAGTTTTCTACTGTGTTCTCCTGGGTTTCCTATTGTAGCAGAAGTACATATTATCTGTACCTTACTACCGTAGTCCTGTATTATTCTTCTAAGTCTTTTTATTGTCCATGCAACATGCATTCCGTGTATACCTGTATATGTATGAGACTCATCTATCACTAAAAGCCGACATTTAGATAGAAATTTTCTCCATTTTGGATGATTATATAGATAAGTATTAACACCTGCAAAATTTGTTATTATTATGTCTGCATTTTCACGTATATCCCTTCTAATATTGCTATTTGTGTCACCATCATATACACCAACTGTTATATCGTCTATACCAAGCTCGTTAAAAAAATCGTTGAGTTCCCTTTCTTGATCTCTAGACAATGCTTTAGTTGGATGAACAATTAGGGCTTTGAAGTCATTGTCTTCCAAATATTTTCTTGCAATATGTAGTCCATAAATATATGTCTTCCCTGAAGACGTTGAGGTAGACACACATATATTTTTATTCTCTGAAAGATTTTCTAGAGCTTTTGCCTGATGTCTATATAGGTCCCCAATATGTTTTTCAAACTCATCTGCTATTTTTTGGTCTAATACTTTAGATGGATCTATATATCTTGCTTGTTTTTCAGGTATATTTTTCGAATGTTCTATCTGGCCTCGATAGTCTGGATATGTTGATTTCAACCATTCCTTTATGTCTATGTTTTCTTTTATTATTTTTTGTATATCTGTTTCTTCACTCATTTTTTGGTTTTTTTATAGGTCTGAGAATGTTTTTTGTGTGGTAGATTTTTTGTGGTTTGTTTTTGCAATTACATCTATTGTTTCTTCAAGTTTTTCGTATAGATACACAAGAGATTCTACATCATCTCTACAGTATATTTTAAGAGTTTCCCAGTCAGGATTGTTTTTTCTTTCTTGCATCCAATTTTTGTATATTCTTCCAACAGCTCTACCATTAAGGAAACTATTTTCTCTTTCATATCCTAAAGCATCTGTTACATCTTTAAGTTTATCTGTTAATCCAGGAAGAATTATTTTGTTCTGTTTCACCCATCTATATGGATCAAACTTATAGGCTCTATTCCATGCTTCTATTAGGTCATTAGAACAGTGTTTCTGTATTTGTTCGGTTAATACTTTAAAATCAAACTCAATTCCTCTATATGCAGCTACAGGCCTATCAAGTTTGTTTTTTGAATACCAACTTATAAATTCCTCTACAGCCTTTCCTTGATTATCTGGATTTTTCTGTATAAAATCCATATATTCCTCCTCATCTTTATCATATACTCCTATTAGCCAGGCAATATTTGCGTTTATATCATCTGTTTCTATATCTATAAATATAGGAGTATGGTTGGGAGGTATAGGTTTAGAAGAATTATTTATTATTTTTTCTTTTTCTATAGCTTTAGCACTATCATATATTTCTCTAGCTGTTTTTCTACCTATACCATCAATATCTTCAAGACTTGAAATACCTCTATCTAGGATATCTCTACGGGTTTTAATTCCGTATTTCCGGAGGATGTTTTTTCTTTTTTCTCCAACCCCCATAAGACTTTCCAGGCCGAGATTTGTTTTCAGTTCTCTAAGGATAGTTTCTCCATTTTCTCTACAGTCTAAAGCAAATATTTTTTCTTTCCTATTATTTGCTGTTTTACTATACCCAAAACCTATTATTTTCTCATTATTCTATTTTTTATTATAGCCTACAGGGATCTCTGTAGATATATGTACACATCTTTCAAGATATCTATCGGGTATGTTTTCTATATATTTAGTATATCCTTGGAGTTTGGTATCTAGTTTTGTTTTATTTACTTTGAGATTTAGTATATTGGTTATTATAAAAGAAATATTGTTATAGCTAGAAAGATTTTCTAGATGTTGTGGTTCGGAAGCTATAAAAAACTTTCCTGCTTTTTTAGGAAGATCACCACTATCAAGAGAATGTATAGATATATCGTTTTTTCCTAGGTATAGACTATTTTTATTAACAATTATTGTGTCTGGATCTAAATATTCCTTAAAGTCTTCAAAACAGGTCTTAGTTATATCTGAAAAAAAAGTTGGAGGAACCCGAGAAATTCTAGTTATTTCTCCCTCATACATCCTTATTTTCCCTCTTTATATTTTTTATACAACCTCTAACATATTAATAACCCAAGTTGTTATGGTTAAACTAATACCGTATATACAATAGATTAATTTTTGTTTGATACATTCTATAAAAATATTTTAAGTTGTCTATAATGTTTTATAGATACTACTATATCTTTTTTCTTTATAATAAGATAAATTATAATAAGAT
Source organism: Halobacteriales archaeon (assembly GCA_018609935.1). The sequence continues at coordinate 16,219 of JAHENH010000148.1, forward strand.
AAATAAAGTATAGCCCAGACAAATACTGACACAAAAAAAATAATTAGGATGGTCTTGAAGATACGTTATCACATTCAGCTTTGTGGCAGGGATATTTACAAGCATGGACTACAGCTATATCTGATGAATTCCTTGTACATTTTGTTTCATTATCTACATACAGGTTGTTGAAGACCTCTTTTATAGAAGAAATATTAGATAATATAGGATTAAATTTTATATTAAAAATTTTGTAGAAAATTTTGTAGATAAAATAAGATGATTTATGGAAAGTGAAAATTTTCTAGAAATATTTGACGGTTTTGATAAATACAATGCGGAAGAAAGAAGGTTAAGTCTGAGAGCTTTAGAAGATTTTTATGGTTCTGTAATAACTAAAGAAGGGAAATAGAAATTGAACTGGAAGACTGTGAACTCTTCTAATATAGATAAATTGTGGAATAGAGCTAGAAATCGATTAAAAATACTTGATGAATTCGAGACTAACTCAGAACTTGAAGAAGCAATAATGCAACTTACGAAGATTAGAAATAGAATTTCTCATGATTACACATCAAGTATATCAAAAAAAGACTTAGACAATATTAGAGAACAAGCTGAGAAATGGCGGAAATGGTTTACTAAAAAATGTAGTAAGTATCAAGAGAAAGTTCATTTAATGGAACCAAAGGAAAGAGTTGAAATGTTGATTATTAGAAACATAGAATTTATTGGATCAGAAATAGAAAACAAAGAAGAAATTGATTACACCCCACATTACACTCTTCTAAGTGATGTTAAAGAATCATTAGACAACTATAATCAGAAATTAAAAGATTTAGAAAAAAAAGGAAGATTTTACTAAAAAACATGTTGAGTTGCTTGAAGATACACTAGATCTTCGGACTTCAGATATAGAATTAAGGGATCTTAAAAAAAGAGTCAGAATATATACAAGATCAAATTGCACAAGATTTAGTGGACAGGCGTAAGGATGCAGGCTTAATTTGATCAAAAACAATTTATTAGAAGTTATAAAATAACTTTCTATGTCAATTAATGATTATGTTGCAAGTTTTTCTGTTATTCTATTCTAGGTAACTCTATTCATCTTTTCTCTGTCTTCATTGATATTTTTCAATCATATATTCAAGAGCAAATTTTTGAAGAATTTTTATTTTGCTGTTTTAGGTATAATGAGCTTATTAGTAGTCTTGACTTTTCTTAATTATCCCATACATACAATAGAATTATCTATAATAGAAGAGCGAAAATTCGAAAAATTACTTTCAAAATATTTAGATGAAGGTATTCCTGGGACTTCAGCAGCTCTCCTTGTTTTAATTATAACTGATTTAAATAGAACCCCGGAATCATTTCTTATAGGAGCACAATTCTTTATCAAAATAATTTACCTAACCACAGTTTTCTTGTTTCTTTTCTTTCTTTATATTACAGTTAAATATACCATCATAGAAGACGACAGACTTAACAATTTCTTATCTAAAATAGAAAAAAGCAAGAAATACATCACACCTCCTAACGATTAATAAGAATAGATTCAGTTTAACTAACCTACAAAAGTATTCCAGATTATTTTCTCTTGATACTTCAAATGAAGGAAAGGTAATAGCAAGCTATATCACGAAGCAGTCTTCCAAAGTTAATCTAGTATTCGGATGCTATATTTAATTAAAGATCTATTTTTAGTAACCTTGGGATGAAATAAAGGTTTTTATTATTTCTTTTGTCTTTTTTGGATTGCTGATTTCAGTTTTTTTCGTTGTTTTGAGCCAAGAAAGATGTGTTTTCCGTTTTTTAGTTTGATTTCTAGGCCTTTTCCACTGTAGAGTCTGTATACTTTGTTTCCTTTGAAGGATGTTCGTAGACCCCAATGCTAACCCCCATATCTACTAAAAGAATATGAACCCACACACATCCTCGATATCACTGAAAAGTATAGTCTGGAAAGAACGCTGTATATGCTTAAACTTGACATAAACGCCGTCGTCTCTGACTTCGATTATAAGTTTTAGAAACCAGAACCTTTCAACCACCTCACGAAAAACACGACCACCCCTATTGGAAGAACTCATATATAAATGGTTTTACCAAAAGGAAACTGGTAAAGATTACCTTATACCAAGATACCTAATTTTATAATACACTTTTTCAAAATTTCTACCTAAAATCGAAAAATCAGGTGGTTCAAACCTAGACTTATATAAAAGTTCTATACCCATTTTTCCTTAAAAACTCAAAAGATGGGGGGGAGAGAAGAGGTTTACTTGAAAGAAGGTAGTAAAATGGTTTATAGGATGGTCCTAAAAAGGAAACAAATTATTTTTTCTTAGTTAGTTATCAAGTTTATCAGCAGAATCTTTCTATTCTGTTATTGTAGTTGTTAATTGCATATATTATGTCTATCGATTTTTCCTTATCTGAGATCTCCTTTAATATCTTCCGTTCTTCCAAACCTATAAGTGGAGACACTTGAAGAAGTGAAACAGATTCTCCTTTCTGATATTGTTTGAACTTCTCCCTACTATTATATATGTCATTTTTCACTAACTTTTCAAATGTTTTATAATTTCCACGTAAATTCTCACTACTCTCACTGCCTAACATGAATTCGTCAGAATCTTTAATTTTTTCTACGCCTTTTACGTCTTCCCCTTCTTCAAAAATTTTGTTGAATTTTTCTACTAAGTCTTCAACTCTATTTTTAAATTCATCGCTTTGTGGTTTCAAATATTTTTCCTCTCCTTTTTTTCTTAATTTAATCTACAGAATTTGAAACATTAGTTTCAATAGTAGTTTTTTTACGGTAAACTCTATTTTTTCCACTACCAGAATATCTATAAGATAAAGTAGGCGGATCTCCATGTATTTCCGATATAAAATCTGATCTTTTTTCTCAGAAAATATAGGATTATTCCCTCCAAAAATTAAGTAAAGAGCCTCAAGAATTGAAGATTTTCCCGCATTATTTCTCCCTAGTAATACCCTAAAATTAGATAGTTCTAACTTATCCTCACATTCTTTTATACCTATAAAGTTTTTGAGTTTATCTATCTTTTTATCTGAACCTGTGTTTTTTTTGGTTTAATTTCCTTATTTTTTGTTGAGGTTTCTTGTAGAGTTCGTCATCCAGTATTTTTAGGTTTTTATCTTCTACTACTAGTTTTCCATTGTTTATTTCTTTAGTTTTTCGCCTTCGACTGTAGGTTTTCCTATATATACTGGATTTGATAGTATCCCCCTTGATTTCATAGTAGCTGAATTCGATTGAATCATAGTTGTTTTCTATGAATTCCTGTGTGTCTTTATATGCTCTCTTAGATTCAGCTTTTTTAACGAAATACCGGAATATTTCTTTTATTATCTCTTTTTCATGTGGATCCGTTTTTATCCAGTCATTGTCTTTATCTTTATATCCAATTGGTGACTTATCGTAGAATGCAGACCAATTTTTGTTTTTAAATGACTTGATTTTGTTTTCTAGTACTGTTTTCCCTCTTTTTTGATTGTTTATATCAGCCATTATTGTTTTAAGAGCTGTATTAGTGAGTCCTTCCATTATGTCTAAGTTAATCTTTTCCTGCTTGGTCAATATCTATACATCCCAGCTATTTTGTAGTATATGTATTAGGTATAATGTTTCAGGTTCGTTTCTACCAATTCTATCTATCGAATATACTAATAGATGGTTAATTTCTATATTTTTTGCTTTATCTATAACCTTTTTTATGCCTTTTCTATAGAAGTTTTCCCACTTTCCCCCTCGTCTTTGATTGGACCAGATACTAGCTCTATATTTTCTCTATTAGCTATCTTTTTACATGCTTCAACTTGATTTTCTATACTATAGCCTTCCTAAGCCTGTATATCCGTACTTACACTAACATAGATTATACCTTTATCCTTTTCTTCTTCACCTCTATCATTGTCGTCTACTTTTAAAGGAGCTATTCCTGCAAGAGCTATAATATGTATTAAATAGATATCTCCAAAGACAGCTATGTATGATACTAGTATGCCTACAACCAATTGTTCCACGTCAACGTATGATCTTAATATGCCTTGTACATAATTTATATATCCATGTATGATATGGTCTGCCAACAGACAAAAAACATAAATAAATATTTTAAAAATGAGGTTTTTTGCTGTAAGTTAAATATATCTTTAGCTTTTTTTAAATATAAGTTTAAAATGAGGATAATATTTTTTTGGTTTTATTTTTGTATTTATGCCATATTACAAGTGTTGGTGGTAAGACAACTATAGATGATAGATATGAATAAAATATGCTCAGTCCTACAAGTATTCCGAACTGTCCTAGTATTGGTGTTATGGCAAACACTAAAACTCCAATACCTGTTACTGTTGTAAGCATACTTCCTGTAAGTGCACCACCTGTCCCTCTTACGGTAGGATAAAGAGCCTCAAATGGATCTCCCCTGTATTCGTCTGCAAATCTATGCGTAAGATGTGCAGAATAATCTACTCCTAACCCTATAGATATGGATAGAATTGTACCAGATAAGGCATTAAATGGTATTTCAAAATATCGCATTGTAGCTACAATCAAAGCCACAGTTACAACAATAGGTACTATATTTACTATTCCTAAGCCCATTTCACCCTCTAAAATCCTGTATATAATTATAAGAAATATACTTGTTATTATAAGTGCTATAGTTAAACTGTAGACCGCAGAACTAAATATAGCATCTGATACATCTTTAAATATAACTATCTGTCCTGTAGCTACAGAATTAAACCTATATTTGTTAGCTAGATCTTTTGCATCCTCTACAACAACATCTTGAGACTCATCGTTTTCTACAGAATAAATTATCCTAGAACTTCTAAAATCCGAGGTTATATAGTTTAAAGCCTGATTACGTACCGGAGAAGAAAGAAGATGATTATATATTTTTTCTAGATTATGGTCTGGAACACCATTCGAGTTCAAGTCATTTGATTCAACAAGACTTTCGAACTCAGATGATCTTGAAGCATATGAATTTATAACATCCAATATACTTTCAGATTGGGCTCTACCGTCTTGCCCTCTAATAAATGAATTCGGTGGATTATTTCCAACTCTATATATGGTTTCTAGGGATCCGGATCTACGCATAGCCCCCTCTATATATATTTCTACTTGATCTGTTTCCCCTGTAGCAAATTTATCTTCTAAAAAATTAATAGTTTCCGTACTTGTATATTCACTTGGCTTAAAAGGTTCTGGTAAATTCCTAATAACTGGTGAGACATCCTCAGGCGGTAAGAAGTCTTCTTGACTGAAACTTGTTCCAACTCCACCACCATAATACCCCAGAAACCCTGTAAATAAGACAAGAAACATCAAAAAAAGCCTTGGTGCTTTTTCACCAACTTTTACACCAATAGGTAATATTTTTCCAAGAATAGAGTCCTCAGACCCAAGAGGTTTGTTTCCGAACTCAGGAAAACTTATATTACTTCTAACATTGTCAGCATATACTTTAGCTGCAGGCAAAAAGATACCAAATATTAAAAATGTGAATATTATACCTATAGATGCTATAAGGCCAAAATCGCGGATAGGAGGTAGAGCGCTTATTAGATTAGAAGAAAAACCAATTACAGTAGTAAACGTAACAATAAAGAATGCTACAAGTAGCTGGTCTGTAGCAATCCGCATAGATTTACTTATTGGTTTTTGTAGAATTCTTTCTTCTCTATATCTATTTATTGCATGAATTCCAAAATCTATACCAACAGCAAGTAGTAATGGAGGTACAGCTATCAGCATCTGTGTAAAAGGAATTTCTGCAAGACCCATAAAACCAAAGGTCCAAATTATAGCCATAGCCAATGATATTATACCGAGAATGAGATCTATAGGGTCTCTATATGCAACAATCAAAAAAATTAAAATTAGTAATGAAGCTGCTGGTACGACTATAATTAAAGAATCCATAATAACATTTGAAAATTCATTTGAAATAATACCAGAGCCAAAAACAATAATGTCTCCGTCAACTGAATTAACTATATTTTGGATTCTTAGCTGTATCTCAGCCATAGGACTACCTCCCCCCGTTCCAGCCCCTGATTCTTCAAATGGTAGTGAGTGTTCTACTACACTTAATGTAGCTGTCGCATAAACACTTCTTAAGTTAAAATCATCACTTAAAAGATTATTTGTCTGTGGATTCTCTCTTAAAGCTCGACGTGCAACTGTTTTAAGTCTAGATTGAGGGGTATTTTCTACAGAATTTATCTGTTGTTCTAATGTTTCAGCGTTTGGATCTAACTTTCTTGCTATTATTTGTGCTATACTTGAACTACTAGAAATATCTAGTTCTTCCTTGTCTCGAATTCTTTTCTGTACTCTAAGCATCCTTAGAATACTTTTTTTAGATAATACGTTCTGACTTGACTGAATCAACTGTGTAGTTTGTGTATCTGATCTAAATGATGTCTGCTCAAATTTATCCTGTATTTGCTCCCATGCATCCTGGGAAGGAAATTCTTCTGTAAACTGTTCAGTACCTGTTTCAGTTCCAACTCCTCCAAATCCAAGTAAAAAAATTAATGTAAAAAATAAAAATACACCTATAACTACTTTGGGTTTGTTTACGATCCAATTATCGACTGTATCAATGTATTTTTGGTAGTCTACCATCCTATTTTAGGTTTCAGCTACGTCTTCTATACCAAACAAATATTCCAGCCACACTTATTATTAATATTGCTATAATAGGTAAAGGAAAACCTCTACCATTTCCTGAAACTATATTTATTGGTATATTATAGGTATCAGATATTCTTGTATCTCCATCAGGTTTTTCATACTGGAAATCTATATCTACCGGATATATTTTGTTTATACTACTTGAAGCGGCGGAAATACCAAAAGTTATAGTTTCAGTTTCTCCTGGCTCTAAAGTTGAAATAAATGCTTCATCATCTCCACTACTTAACGGATCATTAAAGAATGCCTTTGCACTTATATCTCTTAATGTCATATTTGCATTGTTCTCAACTCTTAAAGAAAACAATGAACTGGATCCGGATTCTATTGTATTATTTATAGGGGTTAGTATGAATTCATTCCGTTTTTCACCAATCTTTATCCTTTGTTTTAAAAGGTTAGATTGTGTCG
>JAHENH010000149.1 GCA_018609935.1 Halobacteriales archaeon
ATGTAAAAGGTGGTCAATATCATTCAGATGCTTCTACTACACAGGAAGAAGTAGCATTGAATACTGCTAAAAATATATTTGCTAACTTCAGTAGGGAACCTGAAGAAATAATTAGACCTGGTGCAGTTAATGATGCAGGAGTTACTGTTGCTGACGATCTGGATAATGATGCTACCTTTACTAAAGGATCTAATAAAGTAGGAGTATCAGGAGGTGGTTACTCAAGCGGTAATAGTAATGGTACATTGGCCGCTGGTGATTATATTAGAGTAGAAGGTGATGGTGCTACTGTTACTAATGCAAGTACTGTTTACCGAGTAGAATCTACTGATTTCAGTAATAATGAATTTACTATAGACAGACCTTTTGAAGGAGATGATGTAGTTATTACTGGTGATGACAGTGCAGGTATTCAAGTACTTTCTAGTTCCAATGCAGGTAATTCTATCGGATCTAATTGGGGTATTAAAGTACAAGGAGTTGGTCGTAATTATAAACGACTTAAATTTCCTAGAGATCCCTATAATCAAGTTAGTTTTGACTTGAATATGGATGGATTTGGTACTACTGATCATGATCAAGCTCAATCTGCTTCTACAGGTTCTGGACAATTTGAAGAAGTAGCAGATCTTGAATCCTTTGTTCAAGGTAATATTGGGGAATTCATGCGAGTAGGAGAACCCAATATTCATGATCAACTAGAAATTACTTCGAGAGCAGATGCTCCGTATTATATGGTTCACATTGTATTCAAACAGAAAGAAACTATTGGATTCAATGACCAAATTTCTAGGAAAGTTGTAACATGGGCTGTTGGAGTAGGAGATCAAGGTTCTCCTTCTATACCTGCTCATGCTGATTACACAAATGGTTCAGATAATGTTTCTGATGTTCTTGAAGATCTTATAGGAAGTGAAGTTACTTCTTCTGAAAATTTCACTAACATTAGCTAATATTGAATAATAGGAGAGGGATAATAATTCCCTCTCCTTTATTTTTATTTATATGGCATTTGTACCTAAAATAAATGTATGTCTCACAAATTCATGTGAATATCTTCAAGTAACTGATGTTACTGGAGAATATGATGCCAATACGAATACTGAAGGTTGGGGAGATAACTCTACACTTCAAGAATCAGATGTAGATAAAATAGAGATCATTATAGAGTTTCCTGATGGTTCTAAAAAAACGGTAGATGTAACTTCTCAGCTTCCTTCTGATGTTAAAGCAGATGTTCAATATAATGATATATCAGGAGATTTCTCAGATGGTATATACAATGTTATATATAAGATAAAGGATACTAGCGGCAATAAATATAAAGATACTGTAACTACAATATTTGCTTGTCATGTAAGCTGTTGTGTTACTAAGATATTTGCTAAGGCTCCTGATGAACTTTGTGATTGTGATCACGATATATTCTTGAGAGATGCTTTACAAGCTAAGGGTCTTCTTAGAACATTAAAAGCAATGGGAGCTTGTAACAAAACAAAGAGAGTTAACGATATTATAAAAAGGATCAATAGGATTTGTGCCTTTAATGATTGTAAATGTAATTAAATGAGCTGTAATAATTGCAACTGTGAATGTGATACTATAACTATTCCTCAGGGTCCTAAGGGAAATGATGGAACTGATGGTAGTAATGGAGTATCTATTATATATACAGATCTTGGAGATCATTCTAATGGGTCTACAGGAGTAATGTCAAAGGTACATTCCTTCTCTATTAGTTCTAATGAAATAACCAATGATGGTAGTATATTTAAATTAGAACTAGGATTTTATAAAACTGGTGGAGGAGGTACTTCAGAACTTCTTATAGAAATAGATGATACTAATGCTACTAAGGTAGTATCTCCTACACATTCTGTTACATCAGCTAATTTACTTGTAAGAAAAGGATTTTTCTGGTTAAATGCAGAAAAAGTTGATAATAATGGAAGTGATGCTCTCTCTGAGAGTATTTTAACCTATAATGATAAGAGTCTTTATGGTGCTAATACTAATATAGTAGGAGGCAACGATTATACAGCTTCTAATGCACTAGGAGTAGATCTTACAAATGCTATTACATTTAATATAAATACAAAAGAACTAAAGACTGCTAATAGTCTAGTAATTGATCACATAAGACTTCTAAAATATATTAAAGTATAATGTCAGATATTATTAGAGAAATATTAACTGTATCTGCTGGTAGTATTTCAAGTGATGCTACAGGTAATTCAGGTTCTACTATTAGTGTAAACGTAGAAGATTTTACAATAGATGAGAGACTTATTACTACAAGTGGTAGTGTAACGCTCACCTCTTCTCTTACTGTCGATACTACAGGTACAGTAAATAAGGACAGATCACTTGTATTTAGACTTGAAGCTGATATAAATCTCAATGGAAATACTTTCACTGTACTTGGCACCACTATTCCTCAGGAACATCTAAATAAACACTCTTACATTATAGCAAGATATGATGGATCTAATTGGCAAGTTCAATATAGACCAGATTTTGAAGAGACAAAATTTATTCAAACAGATCATTTAATAGATGATGCTGTAAATAAAGATAAACTCGATGTATCTAATATATCTGGTAAAGGATTAAAAGAAGCATCAGGAGGAGAGATAGAAGTTCAACCCGATACTACGAATGAAACTTCTATTGAGTCTTCCTCAGATGGAGTGAGACTGTCTGGAGATAAAGCCTCTCCTGCTAATTTTAAATTTTATGGAGTAGAATCTTCTACTAAAGGATTCTATACACTTAGTGGTGCTATCACTAACTATGATTCAGGATGGGTGGACTTCCCTAAATATCAAAACACTTCTAAGGGATTTTATGACCTTACAAATTTTGATCATCCTCAATATAGAATAATAGGAAGAGTACTTTATATGAGGGGTTCTATTCTCATCCCTCTTGATAGTGGAGGACTTGTAACAGATGCTAGTAATTATACTTCCACTCAGTCTACAGATGTTAATACTTCCTCTACAGGAATATCTTTCCCCAATGGAGGTATAGCATCGGGAGAAATTATAAAATTCCCAGAACTTTTTCCAAGTACTAAATTTCGTCCCAAGAAGACAGTTTTCTCTAATGATGTTGTAATAGGAAAGAGAAGACTACAGGAAAAAAATTCTACTGTTATAATGTCCCTTTCAACAGTAGCTATGACCTTTAAATTTAATACGGACGGAACTCTGGAAATATTTGGTGTTCATAACTTTGAGATCCCAAGTGCCTCTGCAGGAAATAGTAGTACTCATTTTGAGAATATGCCCCTTAGATATTTTATAACTAAGGGTACTAAAGATAATTATGCATTGGATTGGAGTAATTTTGAACACTCTCATGATGGAAATAATTTTTTAAATGATCATGAAAAGTCCTCTTATCAATTTGGAGTTTCAATAGATGCAAGTGATGTACAGCAGTGGGGAGGATTCATATTCCCACTTGAAAGATTTTCATTTCTATTAGATGATACCATTTCTCTTGACAGTATAAAAGCAGACTTCCCATAAATCGGTAAATAATGGCATTTAATAAAGTATTATATAAAAAAATATCTCTTACATCTTCTGAGATATTGAGCTTGAACAGTACTTCTCAGGAACTAGTATCTGCTCCTGGATCTGGTAAGTTAGTAGAACCTATGAGTGCTGTAGGATTTCTGAATTTCAATTCTGCAGCTTATGCTACTAATACTAAACTACAAATAGTAGCAGCTTCTATTGGGAATGCTATACTAGAGGAAACTGATCTACTTCTAGCTACTTCTAATGAATATAGAAATTTTGGAAGACTATCAGATCAATTAGCTGCTAATGATGCTATTGATATTCAAGTAGCATCAGGAGATCCTGGTAGTGGAGATAGTCCTATGGATATTTATTTGTTCTATAGAATAATAGATGTATCGTAATGTTCACTACTTCTTGTTTTAGAGACCATATCAGAGATATTCAATGTAAATCAGTATCTAAAGGTGAGGATCTTATGGATCAACTCAGACAAGGAGATAGTAGAGTAAGATGCACAGAAGAAGATATAATGCTTGTAGACTCCTATTTGGATATACTCTATTGCTATAAAACATTTGATGGAGATCCTGAAGTTGTAATGAAATTTACAATAGAGAGGGGAGATGATAAATCTATTACAATAGAGATCAATGATGATAATGGTATAACATGGAGCGTAACATCTAGTGGTACTGCACATGATATTATCAGTCAATTTAAATCAGATATAAATGGAGGTACTACTTCTCCTGATTATTCTGCTGATATATCTGGAAATGATCTCTACGTCTATTCAACAGAAAGTGGAGCAAGTTTTTCCCCTGGTGCTATATCTATTACATCAGGGTCTCAGAATGATTCAGTTTCACAAGAAGATATTACGGATGATCCCTCAGAACTTCTCAATATCTGGAATGATATTACAACAGATGAAGTCTGTGGAATAATAACAAATGCAAAAGATAGATTAACCTCAAAATGTTAAGATTATGGCTAAGAAAACAGGTATAGCAGGTGTATGGAGTGGTCTAAAAGGAGCTATTAGAGAGTTACTTTCTAAATCTCTTACAGATACCACTCCAATGTATGTAAAATCTGGTAATCTTAAAACAGATGTAGATGGATACGCTTTTCAAGCTTTAAGTGATACTGATTTTACTACTTTAAAACTTTATAACGAACATTCTGATTCAGATGATCTTTCTACTATGAAAGTAAAGAAGGGTATGACAGTTACTATGCATATAAGAGATATAGAGATCAATACTGGAGATGGAATAGTTCATACTCATTAATATGATAAATTCTATAGGCATAGGATTAGATAAATCCTCAGTTATTCCTGAGTTCGTACCCACTGATCTTTCCACTTCAGAACTTGCTTTTTATTATGAAGTGAATTATCAAGGGAATCTTGAGGTATTGGAGCC
>JAHENH010000150.1 GCA_018609935.1 Halobacteriales archaeon
GAACGCATAACGGATAGCGGTTACGCTTACCTGTATTGCCGAGATATTGCGGATAGAAAAGAAATAAGGGAGTATATAACGAAGAGCTATGACGCTTACCTGTATTGCCGAGATATTGCGGATAGAAAAGAAATTCGTGAACGCATAACGGATAGCTGTTACGCTTACCTGTATTGCCTTGATATTGCGGATAGAAAAGAAGTAAGGAGTAAGATAAGCGATAATAACTACGCTCTCTTCTATTGTCGTAATGTGAAGGACAGGAAGGAAATTCGTGAGCGTATAACGGGTAATTACTATGCCTTCCTGTATTGCAAGTATATTAAGGACAGGAAGGAGGTGCGAGAGCTGATAACTGATAGTCGTTACGCTTACAGATATTGCCGAGATATTGCGGATAGAAAAGAAATTCGTGAACGCATAACGGATAGCGAGTACGCTTACATGTATTGCCGTGACGTGAAAAACAGAAAGGAAATGGCGAAATTAGCGAAAGCTAAAAATTAAAAACAAAATGAGATAAAAACTAAAAACAAAGAAAATGAAAATTTACAACGAAACACAAAAAAGCTGGGCTATTAAATTAAGAGGAAATCTTGCAGATGAACGTACATGCTTTCTATGTGCAGTAGATAGCCAAACTGGTGAATCATTGTGTCCTTTGATCGTATTCCATAAAGACGGAATGATCGAAAGACTAAAAAACGTTGAAGGAATACTGCGGAATAAAGGGTATGATCCACAAGAGCATGGCAATTCATTCGACGTTAAGGGAAGAATATTTATAAATTAAAAATAAAATGACAGAAAAGGAAAAAGAACTATATTTAAAATTCATTAATTACTGCTTAGATTATTATAAGGATCATCCTGATGGAACAATACCATTTGAAGAATCAGGATATGAATTTAGAGGAATATGTGCACTACTTGGTAATTTTAATTTTTATAATAACAGTGAACTAGATGAAATAAAGCTATTAAAGAGTTTTCTAAATCAAAAATTACCACCTAGATCGTACAGATACAATGCATATTGCTTTGAAAAGTCAGAAAGAGGAATAGAGAAAAGAATAGAATGGCTAAAACGGCAAAAAGAAGAATTATTAAGAAAAAACCAAATAAATAATACTATGAAAAAAGCAGAATGGATAAAAAAAAGTCTTCAAGGAAGTGAGAATCTACATATAGAATGCTCTGATTGCAATATAAAGTTAATATCTAATAAGGATAATCCTTTTGTTCCTTATAGATGTCCTAGATGTCATAATATTATGTATAATGCGGAAAGAATAAGAAATAATATACAAACATGGAGAGTATTATATAAAGATGATCTCTGTACGTTAATAGCTTGTAATGGTTGCAATAGAAGGGTAAAGATAGATATAGGAGAAAGTTTACCAAGTAAATGTTATTGTATATACCATAAATGTGATTGTATATGTGATAAGTGTAATTGTATGCGTTAGATAATAATAAATCATGGAAATAAATAATAAGAAATGAATGAACTATTAGAATATTTTGGTGGTGATGAGCTGCCCGCTAATGTCTTTGAAGAAAAATACAAAGCTAAAGGCGAAAAGACACCTGATGATATGCATAAGAGGATGGCTGGTGAATTCTCTAAAGTTGTAGATATGTCAGAGAAAGAGATATATGAACTATTCAAGGACTTTAGATATATAATACCTCAAGGTAGTGTAATGGCTACTTTAGGGATAGAAGGAGAAAAGACCTCTTTGAGTAATTGCTTTGTTATAGGGCAGCCTGAGGATTCTTATGGAGGAATATTCTATAAAGACCAAGAACTGGCTCAATTAATGAAAAGAAGAGGAGGTGTAGGTATAGATATATCTACCTTAAGACCTTCTGAGTCTAAAGTAAATAATGCAGCAGGAACCAGTACAGGAGCTTCATCTTTTATGGAAAGATTCTCTAATACCACAAGGGAAGTGGCACAAAGTGGACGAAGAGGAGCCCTTCTCATTACAATGGATATAAGACATCCAGATATAGAGAATTTCATAGAGATGAAAAAAGATGAGACCAAGGTCACAGGAGCCAATGTATCGGTTAGGGTCACAGATGAATTCATGAAAGCTGTAAGAGCTGATAAAGAATTTACTCTTAGATTCCCTATAGATTCAAAAGAGCCTAAATATATAAAACCTATTAATGCTAGGGAGTTATGGAATAAGATAATAGAATGTGCCAGAGAAACAGGGGATCCTGGATTACTCTTTATAGATAGGGCAAGGAAATATTCTTTAGCCGATCATTATGAAGGCTTTGAAACAGTGACCTGTAATCCTTGTGGAGAGATAACTCTATCCGAGTATGGAAGTTGTAGATTATTGGCTACTAATTTGACATCTTTAGTGGATGACCCTTTTACTAAGAAAGCGAGTCTAAATAAAGAGAGAGCTTATAATATATTCTATAAAGCTCAAGTACTTACAGATGGTCTAGTGGATCTGGAATTAGAATCAGTAGGCAGTATAATCAAGAAGATAAATAAGGATAAAGAAAGTGATGATACTAAGAGAACGGAGATGGATCTTTGGCTTAATATCCTTAAAAAAGGTCTTCAAGGCAGAAGAACAGGAACAGGAGTGACAGGATTAGCTGATCTATTAGCTTCTTTAGGTATTCAATATGGTAGTAAAGACTCTATAGGTATAACAAAGGAGATATTCGCTATAAAGTTGGGAGCTGAATTAGATGCTTCCATTGATCTGGCTAAGAAGAATGGTGCTTTCGATATGTTCAATGCTGATAAAGAAAGAGAGATAGCTGATAATAATAGTGATTCTATGCTCAGTATGATAAAGAAAGAGTTCCCTAAGAAATTCGAGAGGATGATGAAGTATGGGAGAAGAAATATCTCATTATCCACTGTAGCTCCTACAGGAAGCCTCAGCTTACTAGCGGGAACATCATCGGGGCTGGAGCCTGTATTCTCTCTTTATCACACTAGAAGAAGAAAAATAACGGATAAGGAAGAACCTGACTTCGTGGATAAGGTAGGAGATAAATGGAAAGAATATAATGTGGTTCATCCCGGATTTCAGAAATTTCTAAATAATAAAGGGAAAGACTTAAATAAAGATGATATAGAGGAATATATAAAGAAGTCTCCTTATAGTAATTCAACAGCTCCTGAAGTAGAACCCAAGAACAGAATAAAAGTACAGAAAGAGATACAGAAGTACACCACACATAGCATCTCTTCCACTATAAACTTAGATGAGGATGTTAAGACCGAATCAGTGGGAATGATATATATGATGGCTTGGAAAGAAGGACTGAAAGGTGTAACTATTTATAGAGAAGGGAGTAAAAGTGGAGTACTACTATCTAAATCATTCTATAGAACCAATGCTCCTGAAAGACCCAAGACCTTGGAAGGACATACTTATAAGGTTAAAGCTAAGGGGATAGATTGGATAGTGGTCATAGGTATAATGGAAGATCATCCTTATGAGGTCTTTGCTTATAAATCCAATGGATATGATCCCGAACATAAAGGGAAATATAATATCACTAAGAAAGGAAGGAATAACTTCGTTCTTCATGGAGATAAAGAAGATCTGGGTAATATATCAGATAAGATAACAGGAGCCGAGGCTATAGTTACACGGTTAGCATCAGGAATGTTAAGACATGGAGCTAGTGTGAAGTTCGTAGCCAGTGAATTGAAAAAATGTAAAGAAGATATAACATCGTTCAGTAATGCTATAAGTAGGACCTTGTCCAAGTATGACTTCAGCAAGAAAAAATGCTCAGACTGTGGTTCCGATAATATAGAACACGTAGAAGGATGTAACACTTGTAAAGATTGTGGATCTTCTAAATGCTAAATCAAATAAAATGGAAAATAATGAATTTATAGACAAGCCGATAGATAAGAAACTAGGTGGTTTTATGTTCAATATCTCAAAGAATATGTGGTACTTAATACCTTCTATAGTGATATATAAGGACAGTATGAGTTCTGTATTTCTACCTTCTAAAATGGAATTAAAAGCTATTTCATTTAATTTCTTAGTATTCAGTATAGGATATTCTATAATAAAAGTAGAGAAGGATGAAATAGAGAAAAGGGATATAGATATTTACGGAGATGACTTATACACGGACGATCTGAACGAAACTTGATAATATGACAGATGAATCATTGAACAGGATGAAAGTATATTCCATAGATAAAGGCAGACATCGAAGTGGAATGTACTTTCGTCCTTCTTATAAACCTTATGAAATATCCTACAATGTCATGTTCCTCAACGGAACTGATTATATAGAGAAATTAGAGAATCTAAAGAAATTCTCCAAGGACTGGAATAAATTGTTCGGGGTATCCTTTCTATGGCATCATAATAATTCCATAAGAATAGGATGGAGATATGATACAGATTCGGATCTGATACAGTTATGTCTGTATCTGTATAATAAAGGTAAAAGAATAATTCATCCTTTGTCAGGTATGGTAAGAGAGGGAGAATTCCTCACTGTTACCCTGAAATTTGGATATAGATCCAATACTGTGACAGCCCAAGTAGTTAATCATTCTGACAGTAGGAGCAGTGAAATAAAGGTTAAAGGATTCGATTATCCTCTTATTAAATTGGGGTATAGATTATTCCCTTACTGTGGAGGAAATATACCCGCACTTAAAGAAGTCCATATAGGAATGAGTGAAACAACAAAATGATATGAAGAAAATAGTACTATTACTGATGATGTTCTTGATACCTCTTACAGGTATATCCTGTGATAATTCAGGTGCTTCCAGTTCTACTCCCTCAGATAATGGGGATGGTACTTGGGATGTTACCTTCGATATAACCTTTGCTGGGTCTGAACCTAATGATGGAGATTCTCATGGGTTCGTTATCGATATTATAGGGGCTGATGTCATTGATATAAGTGATACATCATTTACATCCAGTAATGGTACTACTATTGATGGCTGTATATGTGATGATCCTTATGTATCGGATACTCAAGATGTGAATTTCGGTGATTGGGCTAATGATAATATAGATTTCGTAACAAGTAATGATCCCCAAGAGACATTCACCATAACACTTACACTTAATTCAGCCCCTGATTCTTTTGAAGTTTGGGGTCCTGAATATTCCAATAAGAAAGGAGGATCCTCTTGTCTATACACAGGAACTTATAGTGAATCACTTCCCGTGACATTATTATATTTCAAAGGGGAAGCAAAAAAGGATGAATTGATATTCAAATGGAAAACTGCCAGCGAAACGAATAATAAAGGATTTTATATCCAAGGAAGTAAAGCAGGTAAGAAATGGGATAATATTATCTTCATAGAAGGTCAAAATTTTAGCTCTCTCGGCTTTTCATATAAAAAGAGGGTAGATATACCAGAAAAAGATATAAAGTACTTTAGACTTAAGCAAATTGACCACAATGGAGAATATGATATTTATGGTCCTATATTCTTAAAAAGGAAAGAGAAGAAAAAAAGAATAGAGAGAGTAGTGGATATAAGAGGAAGAGAAGTAACAATGGATCATAAAGGAATAAAGATAATAATATATAAAGATGGAACAACTAAAAAATATAAATAAGCCTTTTAAGATAACTCTAAGGCATTGGGATGAAGAAATATCATTCCAGAAAGATAGATCAGATATTGATGCGTTTGAGATGTCCGAAGGTGTATTAGGGATACTCAAGAAGATATTCCCTATAACGTTAGTGAGAAAGATGGTAAGCCACATGGCAGAGATACTAGATGAAGAAATAGAATTTACAATAGAAGATAAAAAAGAAGATAATGAGTAAAAAAGTGGAAAATGAGATGCAATACTTCTTTGATATGAGAAATCTTGAAGTATCACCTACTTTCGTATATTATGCAGGGAAATCAAGAGAAACAGGAAAAAGATCTTATAACAAATTACAGATGAATAAAGATTTCTTGGATGATATCTTTAATAAATTCGAGGGATCTTATATAAGGGTCTTTGAAGAATTTAGTGAGAAGGGATGTGAAGAATTACAACTATTCATAAAAGGATCTAATATATTCATTAAAATATTCATGTCAAAAACAAAAGGTGCTAAAAGTAATAAGTCTAAAGAGATGAATAATAAGAATGATGAAGAAGATAGGCTAATATACGGTATAAATATAGACTATGATCTTAATAAGGATAATGAAGAAGAATTGAATTATATAGACTCTCTTGTAAAAAAGTACAATGATCCTAATAAGAAGAGATTCTTTACCGTAGTGGATATAGGAGGAAATCTAGAACTTAGAGATATAAATGTGTATCCTTATGATATAGATTTGGATCTACACTATAATGATGGATTCAGAGAAGAATTCCATACTCCATTCACAGAAGGATGTGAAGCTTTCGGATCGGGACTGTCCATATTGAAAGGAGATCCTGGAACAGGTAAGACCAATTATATAAAGAATATATTAAAGTATATAAATAAGGATATAATATACCTTCCTCCTAATATGGCAAATCTAATAGCTGAACCTAAAATGGTGGATTTTCTTATGGAAAACACTAAGAAATTAGTTATCATAGAGGATGCAGAGAATATATTGAAAAAGAGAGAAGAAGGTTCCAATTCAGCTGTGTCCAACATTCTTAATGTTACAGATGGTATCATAGGGGATGAGATGGAATTCGATATTCTATGTACCCTTAATGACCGCTGTGATATAGATGATGCTCTTTTAAGATCTGGAAGATTAAAAGCTGACTTTGAATTAAAAGAACTGGAGCTGAATAAGTGTAAAGAGATAGCAAAGAATATAGGAGTGGATGAAGAAGAGATAACAGAGGAGATGACAATAAGTGATCTATATAATTATAGTGAGAATAAGAGTAATTTGTTAGAGAATGGAAAAGCAACTAAAATAGGATATAGTAATGGATAATTCAGATAAATACGGAAGTAAATATAAGGATATAATATCAGAGGCTTATGAACATAGTAAGGAAGCAGGAGATGCTTTCTGTGTATTCAATGCCAAGAAATACCTTAAAAGATATATAAGTGATAGTGAGAAATCCAATAATGAAGAGGATCTGGATAAGGCTATAGATTATATATCCAGGATGAAGAGAACTCTTCATGTTAACCCAGAAGAAGACTTAGCAGGTTGGGATAAAAAAGGCTTTAGAATGAAACGTGAAGGTATTCTATGAGTGAAGAAGACTTTAGATGTAATAAATATAAAGTCATATCCGATCACTTAGGAATGGAATTAATAGATGAGATAAATAGAAGAATTAAAAGAGAAAATCATGGAAATAGATAAAATAACAGCAGAAATAATTATAATAGCAGGAATAATTATTACTACGATCGGAATATGTGGAATCATTGAAGGTACAGAAGAACTAAAAGAAAAAGTGGAACATCTAAAAAAGGAGAATAAATTACTTAAGTCTAAGATAGACAGTTTCAAGTATTCTCCTGATCATTAAAAACCTCCTCTCTTAAGGAAATTATAAGTACTTTCTATATCTTTAAGAGGGGGTGCATTGTCAAGGGGGGTCATATCTACAATATCACCGTAGATTTTCAGATCCCCTTTTTCAAATCCTCCGGCATCTCTCTCATATCTATCATTTAACTCTTCCCAATTCCAAGGAGCAGCATAAGATGTTAATTCTAAGGCATTACTGATCATTCTCTGAGATGGATATGGATCGGATACCAAGGTCATAGCGTCTTGTGCTCCTAAAGGAGAATAGACAACCAATTCCATATAAGTACGTCTGAATACATAGCCCCCATAATAGTCCCATTTTGATCTTTCCTCATCATCATCTTCTCCTAAACCTTCTGCTATAAGTTTAGCTGCGAATATAGATAGAGCTGCGATGCTCAGTTCCGTTGTAGCTTTCTTTATATTAGATCTCTCCCAATCAGATAATTTATTCCATTCCTTTTTCCCTCCTATCTTAGCTAAGTTATACTTAGCCTGCTTAAGATTCCTGTATAAGGATACCATATATCTGGCTGAAGTAGTGTAGTTACCTTCCTCTATTTCTCCCGTTAATTCATCAAAGAACTTCTGATCTTCACTTAATTCTCTCCAAGGCTTATTTATATTCTTCCACATAAATCCTTTCCATCTCTCTTGAGTACCAGGAACAGCCCATTTTCTGTGAATGAATCCCAGAAGACCATACCAATGTCTCTGTAATTTAGCTTTATTATCTCCTCTATAGTTACCGTGAGCTTTCTTAGAAGCTTGCTGTATCAATTTCTCTACTTCATAAGCTCCTCTATTCTGAGATAATTCATAAGAGAAATACTCAGTTTTACCATTGATCTTAATAGGTACACCTTTTAACTTTTTCCCGTTCTTTTCCAGTATAGGAACACCCTTTTCACCTGATTTAGTGATCTCCAATAATGTCTCTCCCGTCTCATTACCTTCTTTATCCAATATTTTTATAGTGTCCATTATACCATAAGACAATGAAGTAGCTACATAATGCTCTGCACTGTTCATAGGAAGGAACATACTATCTGTATTAACAGTGGACTTCACCCTGTTATTAGCTGAATATTCAATAGGTAGAGCTAACCAATCCCCTTTTATATCAAAGAAATTCATCACCTGATTATTCTTACTCATCTTTATTCTCTTACCTGTATCATCCCATACATCCTCTTTTTTATACTTTACATATTCCTTCATCCCTTTAGTGAGATTCTTTTTATTTAATATACCTCCTCCTTGAGCCATCATCCAATTCATTATACTACCGTGAGTGGCAGCTACAGTACCTGCAAAGACATTAAGACCTAAGTTGATCATAGTGGTCATCTGAGCAACTCCTTTAGCTACATCAGCTCCAGGTTCATCCTTTAACTTTATATTGTATAGATTATTCTCTATATTGGACTTTATTGCCTGATATATATTACTATCCTTACCTTTCTTCCAGTTTATATCGGATTCTTTTATTCCTGTTAGTTTACCAAGACCATCCATTATAGTATTAATGTTGACCTTTGTCTTCCCTCCTCTTTTATCAGCTACTTTCCTCTCTCCGGCTATGTATTGAATGGTCTCTACCTTAGGCTCAATGGTCTTCATCTCTGAATACCTACTGGTATTATAAGCATCCATCATTGCCACTGACATAAGATCGAGAGATTGTCCTTTTATTCCCTCTTTTAATTCTCTTCTGAAATGAATAGGAATAGAATGCTGTGTCTCCCCCATTTCATTGGTTGATTGGGCTATATAATCAGCATTGTTTATCTTCTCTCCTCCATTATCATATAATTGACCGAAGTCAGTTTCATCGGCTTCTCTAAAGAACATTTCTTTAGCACCCTCTTTCAAAGCAATAGCAGGATTTCTCTCCAACATATTCTCTAGTCCCGTCTTTCTCATTATAGGGAACCTATAAGTATCCTCCTCAGGATGTCTGGTCATCATCTGTCTTAATTTCCCTTCCCCTGACTTCTTTGTTTTATTATCCGAAGCCTCAAAAGTATTCCTTATCTTATTATACATCTTCAAAACAGGATCTTTCTTATCTCTTTTTCTTATTTCTTCCCATTTCTTATTTAGGTACTTAGGCTTCTCTCTCTTAACGAACTTAGAATAATTCTTATTGTATTCAGATCTAACATCTTCGTTCTCATCAAATAGCTCATTCAATGACCTCTCAGTATCTAATTTATTCTGGAAATACTTCTCTTGCTTTTCCCTGAATTCTTTTAAAGCTTTATTCTTGAAATCAGAATGATACTTACCTATTATATATCCTGTGGGGTTTCCATTCTCGTCGAACTCCAGAATAGGAGACCAGAAGTCAGCCATTTTATTTAATGAAGAACCTTCTTCTTTTTTTCTCTTATCCTCATATTCCTTATATAGCTCCTCACTATTACCTATAACGTTCATAGCGGTCCTCCTAGCTTTAGAATTAGCAAAGCCGAGAGCATCCACTGTCATCTTTATCATCTCATCATTGAAACTCCTAGGGTCAGCTACATTAGATGTCAATGAGTTAACCTCTTTCATCCCAAAGTTCATGGACTTTATCAATCTATCCTTTGTTTCCCTCTTTATCTCCTCATTATTTTCTTCCATCTTCTTCGTTACATACTTATAGAGTTCTTCATTCTTCTCCATATCATTTTTCTCCCCCTCATTAGCTTCTTCTCTCATATATTGAGCCTTTAGATCCTCTTCCCATTCTTTTTCTACATATTTGAACTCAGGAGCGAACTCATCAGCTAATTTCTCTTTGCCTAGGTCTTCATAAGTATTCACAACTTCTTCCTTCTTACTTATTATATCGGAAATAGATAGATCATTTCCCTTCATTCCTTCTCTATTCAATTCTCTATCCAATATCTTCTTTAATTCCTTATCATATTCACTTAATTCTTTCTTTCTGGAAAGCTGCTTACTCATATTGTTCATAGACTTCTTCACATCATCCAATATATCATAGGAACTAACATAATTGTAGATAGTATAGAGGTCAGAATAAGATAATTTATTAACATCCTCCTTAGCTTTCTTATTTATTCTCTTCTCTATAAGGGATATTTCTTTCTTAGCTCTATTTAAATAATCATTCAAAGCCTCTATATCCTCTATATCTTTCTTACTCTCTAAAGCCTCCTTTATAACCTCTCTGGTCTTCTCAAGCCTCACCATAAATCCCTTATCCTTTGTATGTCCTTTCTTGGATAGATTCTTTAACTTCGTCACTGTATTAGAATCCAACTCATTGAGTAATTTATTCATCTTCTTACTAACCTCATCTTCTTTCTTCTGATAATATTCCTTATCTTCATGGAAAGGATCCATACCTCCTTTATTCACCTCTGTAAGTTCCCTACTCACCATTCTAGAAGCTAACTCCTGTGAAACATCTTTATTTATTCCCAGTAATCTCTTTATCTTATTAAGTAGAATATCTATCCACTTCTTAAACTCACTCTTATTCTTTTCTTCCTCGAATATCTTCTCTCCTTTCCTGCCTACAGCTGTAACCAATGCTTCCTTACCTATCTCTTCTTCTGTTTCAAGATCAGGTCTATCTTTAAGTACCTCATTCCATAGTTCAGTATCTTTTAACTTATTCATCCCTGACTTTATGAAATTACTATTCTCTCCTTCTACTATATCCACGAATATATGAGCGAACTCATGAGATATGGTATCTCTTCTTAATTCATTAGGATTTAGCTTTATAGTCGGTGTCTTTCCCTTCTTTATGATAGATTTCCCTGAACCTTCTATAGTATCATCTATCTCTACATTGACGTTTATAGGGAATCCTTTCTTTATCCTATTTATCTTTTCTATTTCTTCTTCAGAAAGATTTTCTGTTAATTCTTTGGATCTTTGTATATCATCACTACTCACTTCTTTTTGTTCAGGGGAATATTTCCTATGCCATTCAAGATAAGCTTTATCTTTTCCTACTTTCTTTAACAGATCTTTCCAGTCTTGTGTATTCTTATTTGGACAAATTATAGCCATATTATGGGCATCTATTTCTTATTATTTGATTAATGAGGTTCTCTGTAGTATTAGAATCATTCTTTTTAGAATATTCATCTATAGACATTCCTACAGACTCCTCAAACTCTCTTATTTCCTCTTCTGCTATATTCTCTTCTTTTATATCTTTTCTTAGTTGTGAATCTTCCTTAATTATTTCTTTTCCTTTATTTGAGGCTTCTCCTGCATCTTCTCCTTTTACTTTACTTATTATATCATTTCTTTTTTTAACAGTGGGTCCATAATTAGATGTAAATACTTTCTTACCAGTAGCTGTTGAATAAACATTATCTCTATCAGTTACAATATATTCAGTTCCATTATA
>JAHENH010000151.1 GCA_018609935.1 Halobacteriales archaeon
ATAACACTAAGGAAATGGAAAACAACGAGATAAAGAAGAACGTTGGTCTGACTTTCTTAAGGGGAGACACTATAATTTACATATCTCCTGCTTCAACTGCATTGAAAGAAGAGTAATTTAGCGTTGTTCCCGTTTGATTTTCGCTGGGAATAATTCTAGAGAGCATATCATAGCTTGGGCTTTTTTATTTTAAATCTTGTCAGGGTTTTAAGAAATTTCGATAAATTTATTAAATCTATATTGTATTTAATTTTATGGTTAAATGCAGTTTTTGTAAGATTATTTCAGGAGAACTCCCTTCAAACAAGATATATGAGGACAGGAACACCTTAGCTTTTGCCCCATTAAAGGAAGGTGTTATTGCCAAGGGCCATATGCTAGTAATTCCAAAAAACCATTATACTGACTTTTATGATATTCCAAAAGAAGAGTTATATCACCTTATGGATACAGTTAAAACTATTTCCCAAAAATTAAAGAAAAAGTACAAGGCCCAAGGGATTAATATTCTTCATGCAAGTGGGAAGGCTGCTCAACAATCATGTTTTCATTTTCATATTCATTTAATCCCAAGGTATGAAGACGATGGTTTAGATATGTGGCCCAATCCAAATTATAAAGAAGAAAATTTTGAAAGTACTTACCAAGAAATAAGAAGATTATTTGAATGAACTAATACTTCCCGACTTTTCCAACAACCTTAAAAATACTTTTTTCTTTATACAAGCATGGGAGAATCAATAAAATTAACATTTTTGGGAACTTCTGATGCAGTTCCTACAGCAGAAAGAAATCATACAGCTATGCTTCTTTCATATAAGAACGAAAACATACTGATTGATTGCGGAGAAGGAACACAGAGACAATTTCGAAGGGCAGGATTAAATCCTTGTAAAATCACAAAAATACTAATAACTCATTGGCACGGAGATCATGTTTTGGGCCTGCCAGGTTTGTTACAGACATTGGCTTTAAACGAGTATAGCAAAACATTAAAAATTTATGGCCCAAGGGGAACAAGATATTATATGGAAAATTTGCTTAAGACCTTTTCCTTTTATGGAGATGTCTCTATGGAAATTAACGAAGTTTCTCCTCAGACAGATTCTAAAAAGTCTGAAAAAACTTTTTTTGAAGGTGATGGCTTTTACTTATCTGCTAAAAAACTTAATCATCAAAAAGCTCCCTGTAATGCATATAGCTTTAATGAGAAAAACGAAAGAAAGATAGATAAGAAAAAACTTAAGGAAAACAAAATTTCCCAAGGGCCGCATTTAGAAAAATTAAAACAAGGCAAGAATATAACAATTGGCGGGAAAACTTACAAAAGCAAGGATTTAACTTTTGAGGAAAAAGGGAAAAAAGTTTCCTTTGTTTTAGATACAAGTTATTTTAAAGAGATTTCTAAGTTTGTCAAAGATTCTGATATTCTAGTTGGTGAATCTGCATTTTCTTCTGATTTAGAAGACAAGGCGCAGGAATATGGTCACATGATAGCTTCCCAGACAGCCAGTATTGCTAAAGATTCAAATTCAAAAAAACTTCTTCTAACACACATAAGTCAAAGATATTCCAAATCTCCTGGAGAAATACTAAAAGAGGCAAGGAAAAAATTTAAAAACTCCTTCTTAGTTAAAGACTTCCAGAGTTTTGAATTGAATTAAAGTAAATAAGAAATCTCAAACTTTTTATGGAATACACAAATAGCTTTAGAAGTAACTATGTACCACAATCTTATAAAGCATCAGCATATAAAGAAGGACAAACAGTAAAGATTAAAAGTCCCAATGTATCTAAAGAAGGAATAAACCTTAATAGTATAAGATACGGGGAAATCGTTGATGTTTATCCTTCTGGTAATTCAGAAGGAACTCGGGAAATTTGTTTGGTTAGACATATTGATGGATTTGATGAGAGAACAGAAATCGTTTCTCCAAGAAATATGAAAAAAGCAGGCTGTTTAGAAGCAGTAGTTGCTAGAGGAATAGGTACATTAAGACGAATAGCTAATTGAGAAAATTTAGAGAAATTAATTTTGAAAATTTTAATCAAAAGATTTATAAAATTTCCCTCTTATTACATAGTATGAGGTTCAATAAAAATTTACTTAAAAAGTTTCATGATAATGGTAAGAATGTTTGCGCGTTTTCAGATTCAATTATCTCATATCTGAATGAATATTCCTATAAAGATTTCCCTGACTTTTCAACGAGACTTTACTATTATTGGAAGAAGGGCACTAAGGCCATACCTTTAGAAATAATTCTTAAAATTATGTATGATAACAAACTTAACTCTGTTGAAATAGATTCTTTTAGTATGGGGGGAGGCAACAATATTTATCCTCCTAATGAAAACGGAATTCTCTTCTACTATTTCCTGGGTTTAATTTTAGGGGATGGTTGCTTAATACATGCAAAGAGAGAGGGAAACAAAAATACCTATTTAATTCAAATCTCTTTTAGAAAAAAAGAGAACGCCCTAAAAATACAGAAGGTTTCCAAAGAATTATTCGGAATTGGCGGTTCTATTTATTCGGGGAGAAGGTATTTTAATCTTTGTTTGTTTTCTAAACCACTGGTACTATTATTACACCACAAATACCAAATACCGATTGGATTGAAATATAATGAGATTAGGGTTCCAAATATTGTAAAAAGGAATCCAAACAAGAAAACGGTAAAAGCTTTTTTAAAGGGTGTCTTTGATAGCGATGGTAATATATACCGCCATAGAAAAAATAAGTGTGTTCAGTTAAGGCAAAAATCTTATAGTTTTATAGATGAGCTGAGACAATTATTTGTTTCTCTTGATTTAAACTTTAGAAATCCTTATTTTGATAGAGCGAATAGATCGTGGGTTCTGTGGACCTCTAAAAAGGAACTTGTAGATAATTTTATAAATCAGGTAATCACTCTTAAAATAAGGCCCGGTAGCTCAGTTGGATAGAGCGAGTGCCTTCTAAGCTGGTTGATTTTAACCAATTAACCGGCAAAGATAGCACTAGGTCGCAGGTTCAAGTCCTGTCCGGGCCGTTTCACTTAGTTTTATAAACCTCCAGAACATGGAGAAATAATGGAATATCAAGAAGAGAAAAAAGGAAAAAAAGAGGAAAAGGTTTCTCTTGTAAAAGCTAATAATTATAACCAAAAGCAAATAGACCAATCTTTAACTAAAGCTTTAAATCTTGCAGGAATTAATTTATCTTATTACAATGGAAAAAAAGTTCTTTTAAAACCCAACATAGTTAGTGCAGATGTTGAAAATCCTGAAGCCGTTCTAACTTCTAATACAATGCTAGAAGCTCTATGTAAGGTTCTCAAGAAAAATAAATGTAAAATCTATATTGGGGAAAGTTCTTTTGCTGGAACCGATAAGAATTTTAAAAAACTCGGGATTGATAAGCTGGCTAAAAAGTATTCTGCTAAGTTACTGGTTTTTGAAAAAGATAAACTTTCTAAAATTAAAAATCCTGCTGGAAAGAAGTTACAGGAGATTACTGTTTCTAAAAAATTAAAAGAAATGGATTTAATAATTAATGTTCCTAAATTAAAAACTCATCAATTAACAAAAATAACTGGAGCAATAAAAAATTTTTATGGAGTAATACCAGGAGGAATGAAGCAAAAGTTGCATACCCTAGGAAAAAATGACGAAGAGTTTTCAAAACTGTTGGTTGATATCTATCAAGGAATTATTGATTTTTCCGGAATAGATTTAGTTAATGTCATGGACGCTGTAGTTGGGATGGAAGGAGAGGGTCCCACTTCGGGTTCTTCTAAAAAGGCAGGGTATATAATCTCTTCCAAAGACTCTC
>JAHENH010000152.1 GCA_018609935.1 Halobacteriales archaeon
GCATCTATCTCTTTTTGTTTTTCTGGATCTTTTTTAGGCATATTTTTATCTTAGATATTATAGATGGTTTTATTTGTTGTTGTAGTAGTTTTTGGATGATATATTTTATTGGTTGTGTTTTTGTTGATTGGTTTGTAGATATTTTTTAAATATTATATATTTGTTTTTCCTATATTTTATGTAGTTGTTGGATGTCAGATATTGGTTTAGATATTGATTCATTGTTTCCCTATTCTAGTTACCGTAGACACCAAAGACCTATATTGGTAGAAACAGTCAATAATCTTTTTAATAAAGGTTTTAGTAATGTTGTTGTATGTGCTCCTACTGGTATTGGTAAATCAGCTATAAATACTGCAGTTGCAAGAAAGGCGGAAGATGCCTTCATAACCACCCCTCAAAAGAAACTTAGAAAACAATTAGAAAATGATGAAGATTTGAATAGTTACTATAAGGTATTACGTAGCCGCCAAGACTATATATGTAAAGCATCCGATACTGAAGATAGTGAAGCGTATTCATCAAGGAATTGTCCTATATATCTTTCAAAAGAAAAAAATTGTATAGAGACAGAAGAATGTGAATATTGGAAGCACAAAAGAAAAGCAATCAACTCAGATGTTGCAACTATAACGTTCGCCTACCTGATATATGATAGCTATCTTCCGTCTTTTTCACATGGAGAAAAGAGATCATTTAGCGATCGCGAACTTTTGGTTGTTGATGAATGCCATCGTCTCGAACAACAGACAGCGTCTCTTTTTGCGGGATACACAATATCTCCCTATACACTCCCAGAAACAGTATTTAGAGACATGTATGAAAACATTGATCCATCGACGAAAAGATTTGATGAAATAAAGAAACACCTTGAAGAAATTAGTTATAGAGCAGAAAAACACATAGAAGAGATGCGTAGAAAATCCGTTAGTGGGTTGAAAAAAAGAAAAAATATTGCTAGAAAGATAGAACAGTGTAGAAGTTTTCTTAGAAGATACAACTACTGTCTAGATGAAGTTAAGACCGGTCGAGATTGGGTAGTGGATATTGATAAAGTAGAATATAAAGAAGAAGAAAGATATTCTATATCTCTATCTCCAGTTGATGTAGACAGATTTCTTCAGAGATATGTTTGGTGTCGTGGAGATAAACGTATTCTTAGTACTGCAACAATGCCATATCTTGACAGTCCAGATAGGTGGATTGAAGACTTAGGGCTTAGACCAGAAAACACAAAAATCATAAAGAAACCAATGCCATTCAATCCATCAAACAGACCTATATATACGGACTATATGATTGATAGATTCACAGATGGTAGCGACAAAAAATATTGGGATAATATAGTTAAAGCAATTGAGTCTTTATACGAAAAACACAAGGATGAGAAAGGACTTATACATACTACTAGCTATGAAAGAGCTGAAAAACTATATAATAGCTTAAGTGATAAATCTATACTCCATAAAAAGGATCCTAGTGAGAATAAAAATATTGATTGGGTTATATATAGGTGGCAGGAAAACAGTGAGGAAAAAAATATGTTGTTATCTCCCTCTTTTATGGATGGAATAGATCTTCCAGATGAAAAATGTAGATGGCAAGTACTAGTTAAGGTACCCTATCCTAACCCAAAAAATTCCAGGATAGATTTCCTTTTAAACGAAAGAGATGATTGGAGATGGTATTATGAGGTTACAGCTCAAAAAATAATCCAGTCAGTAGGTAGAGGAATAAGACACAAAAACGACTATTGTAGATACTATATACTAGACAAATCATTTATAGATGTCATGAATAAAGCATATATTCCAGAATGGTTCCAAAAAGCAATTAAATAAAAACCCTTAATTAATATAATATTTTTCAACTATTTCAAGTTCTTGTTGGAATATTAAGTATATCTTTATTTACATTTAGAGTTTGGAGGTGTTTATTACTCTAATTTTTTTAGTATTTTAAGTATAGCTTAATGTCTATATCTCCTATGACAAATCCTTCTCCGCTTGGTGTTTTTGCTAATTCCATAAAGAAGTCATCGCCTCCAAGGTGTATTTCTGGTTTGTCTACAGGAAATTAAGTGAGAATGCCTCGAAGCCTTGACTCCGTCTTAAGACTTTTTGTCTTGATGGCTCGTAAATCTTAGATTTACGTACGGGGGTGATTTTGTAAATATTAAGTTAAATTAAACTAATTTATAGTTTATATCGTGGTGGATGTTAAAGACCTTAATGTGAAGCGATAAAAGGTAAGAGATGTGTCACCTCTCAAAATACCGAAAGGTTGCGAAGGAAGGTATCGAGCTGTATAAGACCATCCGACCCCACTCCAAACAACCGTTTAAGGATACCATACAGAGGCTAGATGGAAGTGTTACCTCAAATCCAGGGGAAGAAGCTCCGGAACTTGACTCCAGAGTAGTTCACACTGTATCTTGTGTTTCCGTGTATTTTTTTTGATTAGTTTATTTAGTTCACTATTGCTATTTCTTTTTTGTTCCAGTAAACCCAATACTTAACTCTACTTTTTCCTGTATATTTTTCTTTCCAGGATCTGTATTTTTGTCTAAATATTTTAGTCCAAGCTTTATATGTTTTATATATTGTTGTATCTTATCTCTTAATTCTCGGTCTCGATCCACAATCAATTATATATTTTTTTTAGGTTTTTTATATTTTGTATTGTATTGTGTTTGCACATTTATAACATATCCATTTCTTTTTATCTATTGTGTTTAAAAAAACCATTTTATCTCCACATATTGGACATTCTTTTTTATGCATTACTACCCAGTTATATTAGATCTTTAAGTATATATAGTCTTTGTATATGAAAAAAATACAATTACTTTATAAGTATTTTATCTAACTGTGGGTTGGTAGGGGGAGCATATAAGACTCCTTCTTCAATGAGTGAGTGAAACAAAGCTGGCAGGTGGGGGATACATGGACTCTTCTTACGCATCTGTGACTGTACCGTATATCTTCTATAGTAGCCTCTATATTCCGAACAGACTCATCCATATTCATTAAATATACCAAAAACACACAAAACAATAATACCTAAAAAAAAATAAAAAATACTAGTATCACCTATTTAGGATTAATTATTCTAGGTCTTTTAGTGATTTTTGGGCTTCGTCGTCTTTTATTTTTTCTATTGCGTATTCTATATATTTTTTCTGTGTTTCAAATCCAAGAAATTTCCTATCAAGTTTTTGTGCAGCAAGCATTGTCTGTCCACTACCCATAAAGATATCCAATACAGTATCCCCTTTGTATGAATATAGTTCTATAACACGTTCTGCTAGTTCCTGAGGAAATGGTGCAGGATGAATATTTTCACCTGGAGCTACAGGTCTGATCTTCCATACATTCTTTGATTTCTCACCTTGAAAATCATCAAGATCAATCTTATTTTTTTCCTTTTCTTCTTTGTCTCTAAACCAATATATATTATTTTTATCCAGATCTTCAGCTTTCTTTTGGAAGACAAAAATATATTCAGCCACAACAGATGGATAATAATAGCCAGGATATGGATTTTGTAGAAAAACACCAGATCTTCTATCTCTTGCTACTGGTTTTTCCCATATAATGTCTTCTTTGAAGGTCCATCCTAGATCTTCCATCCACCTAACAAAATCAAACGGAAGAGGGATTCTTTCCCCCTCCCAGTGAACAGGCGAAATATTAACTACTGTATGACCACCCGGCTTAGTAACTCTATATACTTTCCGAAAACGTTCCTTTAAAAAATCCCTATAATCACCATAAGATATATCTTCTCTTTCCCATCTATCCTTATCACCCTCAAGCTTCTCTACATGCTCCTCATAATTTATAGCATTAAAATAAGGAGGGCTAGTAAAACCAAGAAGTATAGAGTCATCCTCTAACTCCTTAAGTCCTTTAAGACAATCTCCATGTATTATTTCACCATTAATAAGATCAAATTTATCCATCAATTAACCCCTATTAATATATAGTATATTTCCACAATCAATTCAAGTCTAGTTTCTATATAAAACATCAACCATCTATAACAGTAAATTCTCTCTAAAAGAAAAGGTATAATACAGAAAAATAGTGACATCTCTTATAAAAAAACTAAAAAACCATAATAAAATAAATAGACAGCTTTCACATACCGGAAATATAGAGGTTTATAGAATCTTCATAATTAAATCTATAGAAAATTAGCAGTATCCCAGAGTCAAGCTCCTGAGATGGATCACTGGAAACTCTTTACTTAACTTATAGATAATAATATTTTTGTGGAGAGGGAGTTGAGACAGAACCTACGTGGTTTAACCTTGTTTTGAAGTCTTCTTAGGGTAACCACTAAAAAGTTATTTTCTATTTTTAAAATTTTTGCTTGTTGGGTAGTTTTACTGTTAGTTTTGAGGGTAAAGCTTCGATGTTTACGGTGGGGATGCAGCTGTCAAACGGTTAGTTAAACTATTTTTCTAATTTATACCTGAGAGGGTTCCTACCTAAAAGTTAGGTATTTGCCTAACCAAGTAGTATACATAGCGGATAAAAAGTACTTGTTATTCAAAATATGAACTATACTACAGTATAGTATTCGTACTCAAATATTTATTAATGAATTAATTATCAGTTTGTTATTAATTTGTTTTTTGTGGTTATTAACGTTTGAGTCTCTTGGTATTAAATAAACGATAAATATTTAGCTTATTATGTTTTTTCTAATTAAATGATTTTATTTTTCTAAGTTTATCTGTATATTTTTAAAATTTTATTTTTTTATTAGTGTGTATATTATCCCAAGTATTACTCCATATACTAGGTGTCCGATTAGGCTTTGTGGGTTGAAGTTTGGTAGTGGTGGTGCTCCTTGAAACCCAACAATCTGTAGCCATATAGGCATCACTATCGCTGCAGCTATAATCCAAATCACTACACCATAGATTAGGCCTAATACACCTGACGCTCTTGGTTTATTACTATATTGGTTTAGTTGTTCTATTGTTATTATGGCTGTAAATATTAACCCGAATATTATACTATGTATTAAGTGTATAACCCATCCGATAGCATTTCCTGACAATCCGTATAGGGATGGAATCGCTACAGTTATCACTGGTGTCATCATAAACTGCAACATCAAACCAAAAATTATGCCAGCAACCAAACCTGAAACCCCACCAACAAACCATCTATTACTTAATATATTATTTTGTTCCATAAGCGAATAAATATATAACTAGAAAGTGATTATATTGTATCCTTGATTTGTTAGTGTTCTTATACTTGGATGGCCTTCATATTCGTCTTTTCTTGGAACACCTGCCTTTTCTACCTCTTCGTCCACCTGAAAAGCACTCACACAGTAATCACACACAGATATAGTGTCTTTTACTGACCTATATAGTTCATAGTAGTCATGTTCTGGATCTTCTAGTTCTCCTATCCATTGTGTGCCTGAACCATCAAATATCAGCTTTACATCATCATCATTCTCTTCGAATTCTTTTACAGCTTCCATCGCATTCACAACTCTACCCATATCACTAATGGATTCAGTACCAGCTAAAACAACAACCGCAGCTTTTGTCATATGTCATTTTTATATTTTTGTATATAAATCTTTAATCTAACCTCACAGTAACCTAAATAATAATAAGAATTTAGTAGAATTTCTATCTCTTCAGGCTGGAAAAAACGGATAGTGAATAATTAATTTCTTTATGCTTTGTGTATTTTTATTTTAAATATACAGCCCTCTGGTTTGTTGTCTTCAATCCATACCTCTCCATTATAATTTTTTACTAGTTGATGTACTAGGTATAGCCCTATTCCTGTTCCAGTGCTATCCATAGATTTTTCTCTACCAAACACGGTTTTTTTTAGTTCATCGTGGATGCCGGGGCCATTATCTGCAAAAGATATAATTACACTATCAGTTTTTTGTTCTATAGAAATTTCTATCTTTGGTTTCTCCTTACCGTTGTGTTGTATTGCGTTAAACAATATATTACGAAATACTGAAGATAACATTTCATTTGCCCGTACATCTATATCTGGTATACTATCTTTTATCTTAATATCTACGTTTAAAAAAGAGTTTTCCAGAGTTATTATTTCATCTTCTAGGAAATGATTTAGATCTATATCTTTTATTTTGGGTTCCTTTTCAGTAGTTATTGTTTCTGCAAGATCTCTGCTTATTTTTGTAAGCTCGGTTACATGATGGCTTCTATCTTCAATTTTTTCTAGGTCACTGATTACTTTCTGATCCTTGTTGTCTTTACATTCTTCAAGTAAATTTTCTAGGTATAGATCTATTAAGTTCATGTCGTTTCTTATGTCATGACGTACAATTCTATTTAAGATATCAAGTTGGTCAGTTTTTTCTCTTAGTATTTTTTCCTGTTTTTTCCGTTCTGTTATATCACGAGCTATACCAACTATTTCAGCAACTTCTCCATCTAAAATTACAGGAGATAGTTTTGTTTCCCAAACTATATCACCGTCAGGCATAGATAAAGTTTCTTCATATTTTATTGTTTCACGCTTTCTAACACAACGACGATAATTTTTTCCACCTCCTTCCTTTCTTTTTTCCCAAGAAGCTCTCTTGGTGTTTTCCCACGTATTTCATCTTCTGAAATCCCACTAATATTTTCATGTGATAAATTAATATTTTTAAAAGTAAATTTAAAATCAGAATCAGATTCAGAACTATATCTTTCTACGTTAATTAAAAAAAGGCTATCCTGTGCATTATTAAAAACTGTTTTGTATTGTCTTTTGAGTTTTTTTTAACTTTTTTCACGTTTTTTACGTTCATTTATCTCTCTAACTATAGCAATTATCCGTATTTCATCGTCTATAACGGTCTGGGTTAGGCTGACTTCTACCCAAAATACATTTCCGTTTTTATCTTTTTCCTTTCCATTCAAAAGTTGGCTCTTCTCCATCTATTGCTTTATTTATATTTTTTTCTGCTTTTTCCTGTGTATATGGAGGTTCTCCAGGGCTAATTTTCTCTATAGTTATATTTCTAAATTCCTCTCTAGAATATCCATACATTTCAATTGCAGATTGATTTACTTCTATAATATCACCCTTAAAGTTATGAATAAAATTGGTTCATTTACTGAATCTAAAACCGATCTTAACTCTATTTCTGTAAGTCTAAGATCTTTGTCCACAACTTTTTTTCAGATTTTCCAGACATCTTTTATATTCTATTCATCTCTTAATTCTCTCTACTAAATAATAAAAACCACTAAATATATAAATAAAATAATAATAACTCTCTAAAATTAATAAATATAGTTAGAATATATAAGATCTAAATTAATTCCATCCATGATACTGAATTGATAAATTACGGAGTAATCTATGATCCAATATAACTTTAAAAATTAGTTTAAGTCAAGACACAAAAAGAAAGATGTTTTTTATTTTTTTAGTTTTTTGTTAATCATTTAATTTTTAACCTATATTTTAATCAAGTATATAAACTTTATACAATGAATCATCACTACACACCCCCTATACAAACAATAGAAATAGACATAATATCTTATGGTTAATGTATACCACTTGAAAAATAATCTTAAAATACAATATATATCTCGTAAGTATAATATAAGCCTTAACTATTATTTTTATTAAATAAATGTCTGACGTGGATGGAGAACAAGATATAGAAAATAATTCTATACAGGACATTATTAATGAGGGAAAAATAGAGACGAGTATTAAAATAAAAGCATCTCCTGATACTGTTTGGAATCTCTTGGTTAATTTTGATAACTATAATAAATGGAATCCACAGATGAGAATAAAGGGGAAACCCAAAAAAGGATCTAGATTAAAAGTTTCATTTAGACCAAAAGCTGGATGGATGCCAACATTCTATTCAGAAATAATACATTGTAGTAGATATAGATTAGAATGGAAAGGAAAAGTCATATTATCTTTTATTTTTAGTGGTACTCATAGATTCTATATAAAACCACTAGATAACAGAAATTGTATTTTTAAACAGCGTGAGGAATTTAGTGGAATATTACTGAAACCAATATTGTTTTTGTTTGGAGAAAAAATAAAGAATGGATTTAAAACAATGAATAGAGCATTAAAGAAACAAGCAGAATACATACAAAACCAAAAATGAGGATTAAAAATAATTAAATAATCCATATGTCATTAATATATTATTTTATATTAATTTTTAATGGGTGAATATATGTCTAGAGCTATATTTTTTTATTTGATATGGTTTTTTATTGCTGTATCTATTGGAGTTAGGTCAATCTTAATATATTTTTTTATTTTATCGTCTTTTACAACTACAGAATTTCTTAGACCATAAACAAGGGGATGTGCTATTTCTTTTGGTATATCTGTAACAAGATCTATCCAATAAACTGAAAGCTTTAAAGATAAAAATGGAAATGGTATTATTAATGGTTTTTTCCCTATATGTCTAGCTGTTTTTTTAATCATTTCTTGGTAAGCAAGTATTTCTGGGCCACCAATTTCAAATGTTTTATCCTCTGTTTCAGGTATGTCTAAAGATTTAATCAGATATTTTATGACATCTTCTATAGCTATAGGTTGACATTCAGTACGAACCCACCGTGGTGTTATCATTATAGGTAAACGATCAGCAAGCTGTTTTATAATTGTAAAGCCAGCACTTCCTTTTCCAATTATTATAGCAGATCTAAACGTTGTAAGCTTATAATTTCCCTTAGAGAGTACGTTTTCTATTTCCTGTCTGGAGCTTAGATGTTCGGATAGATTTTTTTTTGTTTCTCCAAGCCCACTAAGATATATTACTCTTTTAATATCTAGATGGTCGATGTTTTCAACAAAATTGGTTGCAGCCTTTCTGTCTTTTTCTGCAAAATTTTTTCCTGACTTTAGAGAGTGTACTAGATAATATACCACATCTATTTTTTTATTTATATCCTTTATAGATGAAGGATTAAGTAGATCACCATGTATTATATCAATATTCTCAGGAAGATTTTGTTTTTGTGTATCTCTAACAAAAGCTGCTATTGAATGATTAGTTTTTTCTAGGCTAGATATTAGGTTTCTACCTACAAACCCCGTAGCGCCTAACACTAAAATATTCATATAATAAACCTTTAAAACATAGGAACTATAAATATTAAAAATATATTATATTGATCTCACCTAGATTTTTAATATTTATTATAGATTAATAAATAAAATATGTGAAAGATGGAATTAAAAGGTAGATGGTCAGAAAACCAGATAGAAGAGTTTTTAGATGAAATAAAAGTACCGATAAGGATAGCCTGTAATACAAAACATGGATTATGGATGGTGTCTCTATGGTTTATTTATAGAGATGGAAATATATATTGTGCTAGTTCCAAAGACTCTGATATAGTTAGCTTTCTAAGAGATTATCCAGATATAGCATTCGAAATATCTACAAACAACCCTCCATATAGGGGAGTTAGAGGTAGAGGTAAAGTAGAACTTGAAGAGGATCCAGATAAAGAACTGTTAAAAGAATTGTTTAATAGATATATAGAAAACAAAGATATACCATTAAAAAATTATTTGTTTTCGGATGATAGAGAAGAAATAAACATCAATATAGAGCCTAGTGTTTTATATAGCTGGGATTTTACAGAGAGAATGTAAACAAAAATTCTTAGGATAAAAAACTAGGCAATATAAATAGAATAAAAAATTATTTTCAATCTATACTTTAGAAACCACAAATAAGAAAATTTTCTAAAATAAACAGAAAAAATACGAACATAATTAATATTTCTAAGGTCTATTTGTTAACCAAGGAATTTAAGAATCTTTTTATATCAAAACTTATAGAGGATAAAATATTTTTGTTACTCTGTATGGTTTTCGTTTTCGTGATGTCCTGTTGGTTCCCATAGGCTACACCAGTCTTCGGGTCCTATATATCCTTCTACTTTTGTGCATGCACCGAATCCATCCCCGTTTTTATCTGGGATATAGTGTGCGCATGTCTCACATGTTTCTCCCTCTCCTGCTTGTTCACTTTCGGATGCCTCACCAAAACTTACAGAATCTTTAGGAACAACTGCTTCTGGATCTCTAGTATTACCTTCCTTGTCCATTGCTGTCCTGTATTGTTGTGGTACAGGACCATTTATGAATTCATCTTCTGACACTCCCTCAGGAAGTTCTTCTTCATCTCCACCATTTTCTTGTTCACCGTTTTTTGTTTCCTGTCCACCTAGACAGCCTATTGTGGTTGAAACTCCAAAGACCCCTATATATTTTAAAATCTTTCTTCTATCCATGAATAATATATAAAATATCAAAGCTTCAATGTATAAAGTTAATTGATAAAATCTGGTGAACTACCCACCACCATCTCTACGCACCTTGCGGTGTCGAGATGGAGAGGGTTTCCCTGTCCTGTGAGGGAGACTTGAGATTCCAGAGGTCCGCACTCTCCGAGGGTTTAGGTTCCGACAGTCCCTGCCGTACACAACGTGTTTTTTTGTTATATGTCCAATTGAGCCCTATGATACCTTGTTTCTAACAAATACCATATACCGGATCCATAGTCTAAAAATGTAAGGAGGGATCCGTGTAACCCCTACCTAATCAGAAGTTAGAAAGGAGACTTATATGCTCCCCCTACCAACCCAAAATTAGATAAAAATAAAGGAAATAATAAAACAACTTAAGGGAATATATGAGTAATCCTTTGATCTATTTTTTTATTCTAGTATCCACAAAAGTGTTACAAAACAAAAAATTACACAGGTATGTAAGAAAGTTTCTAAAGAATATTTGTGGAAAGGTAAAACTCTAAAATCTGTAAAAATTTTAGATATACTTGTTTTTTGTTCCAGTCAGGAGAGCGAAACAAAATAGTACAAGAAATACCAATAATGATATTAAAAAATATTTTACTGACATCTCTAGTTAGAAAAGATAAAATTTTTTATCCGAACTATTGAAATCTATTTTTTTTAGCTTTCTGGTACTGAAGGATCTTCCTCACATGTGACTATTATTTCTTTTGTTTCTTGGGGTGGTGACATCCTTCCCGCCATGAGTGACGGGGCTTCCAACCGCTTCTTTTTCATTGGTTACCACCTACTTTACAGATTTGCTATGCAGAGGTCTGTTCATCAGTAGTGGTTTCGGGCGTTGTCACGACGCCCCTGTTCTCAGAAGAGGGTTCATAGGGCTTTCCAAGAACCCGTAACGCAATGTTGTGTCCGCCATTCTTGTCGGCATCAACTTCTAAACCACAACTCTTACACCTAAATATTCCTTTGTGTCTATTTCCTAGTTCTCCACACCGTGAACATAGTTGGCTTGTATAGTATTCAGAAGTTTCTATGACCTCTATACCTTTCCAGTTAGCTTTGTATTCTATGTATTGTTTAAGTTTCCAATGAGGGAAATTATGTAACTTTCTGTTCATCTCCCTACCTCTATCTTTCTCCTGTAATCCCTTTAGGTCTCCTATCGCTATCAATAGATCATTCTCATCGGCATAGTCAACTATCTCTTTACTGATTTTGTGGCATATATCTTCTATTTTGTCTTTGTCTTTGTTATCCCATTTCTTTCTTACATATCCACTAGAACAGTTACGTCTAAGATAATAATACTTGCCCTGTATGTTTCCTACATTTGATCCATATATTTGGGTTTAGCGGTTGGACCACGTGACGCACGTAGCAAGTTTATTCAAACCCAAATCTATACCGACTATTCCCCTATATTCTTTTTTAGGTCTAACTGTTTTTGATGCTGA
>JAHENH010000153.1 GCA_018609935.1 Halobacteriales archaeon
CGATATAGAAAAGAAGAAATTTGAAAGAGATCCTGTAGAGTATATTAGGTATTTTATTCCGGATTTTGGAGATTCTAAAAACGAAAAGGAAAAACGAAATTTTTCAAGAAACAAAAAAAGCGAAAAAACTTACTTTCTTTTAGATGAAGTTCAGTATGTAAAAAATGCAGGAAAACTTCTGAAATTGGTCTATGATACTCTTCCTGGGATTAAAATTTTTATTACCGGATCTTCAACTCTGGAGTTGGTTAATGTTGGAAGTTTTTTAGTTGGCAGGGTTTTATTTTTTGATTTAAAGACTTTCTCTTTTTCAGAATTTTTAAAAGGTAAAGACAAAAAAGCACATAGATATTATGAAAAGAACAGTTTTACAGAAGAATTACAGGATCTTTCTAACGAAAATAGATTAAAAGAATTAAGTAAAAAGTCTTCAGATATTTTTTTAGACGTCCTTAATAAATATCTTGAGGAATACATAACTTACGGAGGATATCCTAACGTAGTTTTAGAAAAAGATTATGAAAAAAAGAAAGTTTTGTTAAAAAACCTCTTCTTGACTTATATTGAAAAAGATATAGTTAAGATATATGGTTTAGATTATAAACAGAAAGTTTTAGACCTTTTGTATTATTTAGCTTCTTGTAATGGAGAGATAATTAATTATACAGAAATATGTGAAATTACAGGACTTTATCTTAAAGAATTAAAGCAGGTTTTGAGAGTTTTAGAAGATACTTATGTTATAAAAATTATAAGACCCTTTCATAAAAATCTTGTTACTGAATTAAAAAAGAATCCTAAAATTTACTTTTTTGATGTTGGTCTTAGAAATTATATGGTTAATAGATTTGATTTCAATCACGAGGAGAGAGGCAAGATTCTTGAAAATTTTGTTTTAAATTCAATTCATGATAAAAAAACCAATTACTGGAGAACAACTGCAAAAGCAGAGGTTGATTTTGTGTTTGCAGATTCTTATAACAAAATTCTCCCAGTAGAAGTTAAGACCAATCCAAAAATTACCCGTTCCTTAAGAAGTTTTATTAAATCTTATAACCCTAAAAAAGCCATAGTTGCAAATATCAATACTCTGAAAAAAGCTGAAATAATAAATAACACAATTGTTTATTTTATCCCTCTAAGTTTCCTTTAGTATTTTGATGGTTTAAATCAAACTCCAAGAAGTCCATATCCTGAAATCTTTGATTTAGGTAAGATTAGTTTAACTCAATTCTTGTTATTAGTAATAACAAAACATTTTTAAATACTCTGTTATTAGTAATAACAATATGGAATTACTAGAATTAAATCCCTGGTGGGAGAATAAATCTGCAATAGAAGGAGATAAAAATATAAAAGATTTATCTAATTTAAATTACGTTCATGTTCCGGAAATTTTGAACCAAAATTTCCTTCTGGGTAATATTTATACTATAAGAGGGCCTCGTCAGATAGGGAAGACCACTTTCCTAAAACAATTTATAAGAGAGAGATTAAAAAATTATGAAGAAAAAAGCATCTTTTACTGGACATGTGATAATCTGAATAACTATAACCAACTAATAGACTTATTAAGAGAGTATTCTGAATATTGTAAAGTAAATAATGTAAGAGCTAGATATGTTTTAATTGATGAGGTAACCTCTATTGAAAATTGGCAAAAGGCAATAAAATTTGTAGTAGATAATGACATTCTTTCTGACGTTTGTTTTATACTAACTGGTTCAAATATAATTGATTTAAAAAAAGGTTCAGAAAGACTTCCCGGAAGAAGAGGGAAAGAAGGTAAAGACATATTTTATATGCCATTAAACTTTAGAGAATATATTAAACTGATTGATCCTGAATTTTTTAGTAAACATAAAAACGATTCCTTAGAAAGGCTAAAATTTGTTTCAAATAAAATAAAAACACATTTCAGAAGGTACTTAAAAACAGGAGGGATCCCATTAGTTATTAATGAACACGAAAAATACAATACAATTCCTTCTTATATATACGAACTATATTATTCATGGATAGTTGGAGATATTTTCAAAGAAGGTAAGAACGAACAAACTCTAAAAGAATTGATGAAAACAATAATTGAAACATACACTTCCTCTGTCAGTTGGGATAATTTAGCCAAAAAAAGCTCTATAAAAAGTCATTTAACTGTAAGTTCTTATATAGAACTACTTTCAAACCTATTAGTAGCATTTCCTGTATTTTTCAAGGACATAAACCAGAATAAAATTATATACAAAAAGAATAAAAAAATTTATTTCTATGATCAATTTATTCTAAATGTATTTCTAAGAAAATTAAACATGAATCTTAATGAGTCCCAAATCATAGAAAGTATTGTTGGTTCGGAAATAAAACAAAAAGACATCCTCAATGAAGTGTTTTTTACAAATATTAAAAAGGAAACAGATTTTATTACAGGAAATACTGGAATAGAAGTAAAATATCAGAACGAGATAAAAAAAGAAGATTTTCAAAACAGTAGGTATTTCAAGGATTACTTAGTACTATCTAAAGACAAGCTGGATAAAAACACCATTCCAGTACATTTATATTTATTTAAGAAATGATTGATTTTATTTTTCGAAATCTATAGAATTAATAACATACTTTCCAAACAATTCTACCAAAGAAAGATCTTCTCCCAAAATTTCAACAATATCCCCAAAATACGAATTTGTTAATTCAATTATTTCTATTTTCTGATTAAAACCAACTAATTCCGGAAATCCCCCGTAAATTAAATATTCATCCAACTGTTTTTCTATTTTCCTTATCCTGTGGTGGTTTTTGCAGAAGTCAAAAGCCCTGAATTTGCAATTATCATAATAAGTTATCATCGTTCTGGGTTATAAAGAAGGAGATATGGGCATAGGGAGGAAATTAATAAAAATCCCATAAGCGATTAATGGAAGACTGTGGCTG
This sequence comes from Halobacteriales archaeon, assembly GCA_018609935.1. The sequence goes on from JAHENH010000153.1 coordinate 2,932, forward strand.
GTGCATTTATCGAGTAGTGAGCTTTGCACTTAATGGGGTTTTGTTTAAGTTTCCAATTGGAAACTTATATGTTACTTATTAGTTTCTTAAATAAAACGAAAAATTTATAAATTCGTTTCAATTCCGAAACTTATGGAAACGGAAGAAATCATAAAATTGTTAAACCCCTGGTGGAAAGAAAACAAAATTAGTTCTGAACTTTACAAGGATTTTAAGAGAGACAAATTTAAAAGAATAAAACAAGTCTTTAATAAAAAACAGATAACCGTGATAACAGGTCTTAGAAGAGTTGGAAAAACCACATCAATGTATCAATTAATAGGAGAATTGCTTGATAAAAAAGATTCCAAAAAGATATTTTATTTTAATTTTGATAAAGAAGTTGAGGATTTAAACAGACTTTTAGATAAATATTCTGAATTAACAGAAATCGACTGGAAAAAAGAAAAAATATTTGTATTTCTTGATGAAATCTCTAAACTTGAAAAGTGGTCTGAAAAACTAAAATTGATTTATGATGCATTTCCTAATATAAAATTTGTTATTTCTTCTTCAAGCAGTAATAACCTAGAAAAAGACGCTGTTAAGAATCTTGCAGGAAGATACTTCCTGATTGAACTAAAACCTCTTAATTTTTCAGAATACCTTGGGTTAAAAAACAAAAAAGAGTTTATCAATAATCCAAAATTATACAAACAAGAGATTAAAAAGGAGTTTAATGATTACTTATGGAAAAACTTTCCTGAGATTGTAAATTACAAAGACAAATTATTAATTAAAGATTATTTAAAGTCCACAATTATAGACAAGATTGTTAAACAAAATTTAGAAGAAAGGTTTAAACATGTAAATAAAGATCTTTTGTTTAGGCTGGTTAAAATTATTTATTCAGAACCAGGAATATATCTGGATTATGAAAATTTATCAAAAAACATGAATATTAGCAAAAAAACGTTAATAGAACATATATACTATCTTGAGACTTCTTACCTGATAAGAATTGTGAAAAATTACAGGCCTTCTTCAATGGCAAGTTCAAGAAAAATGCAGAGGGCTTACCCTTACTGGTTTTCTCTTGCATTGTGTTATTGTGAAGATTATGATAAAATTTTAGAAAATATGGTGGGAAGTATTTTAGATGTCAAATATTATTGGAGAGAAAAAGAAAAAGAATTAGATTTTCTAGTTTTGGATAACAAAAAAATTCTTCCTATTGAAGTTAAAAATAAAGAATCCTTGTTAAAAAGAGATATACAAAACATGATTTATTTTCTAAAAAAATTTGATATAAAAAAAGGACAGATTATTTACTCAGGAGAAGATAAAACTACCAAAAAAAATGAAAAGGAGATTGAGTTTACAAGTTTTTGGAAATGGGTGTTAGAATGAGTTCATTAATCCTTCTATATAATAAGATGGATTGGTAATTATAGGTAGTTA
>JAHENH010000154.1 GCA_018609935.1 Halobacteriales archaeon
CGTTGGTGTAGTCCGGCCAATCATTTCGGCTTCTCGAGCCGAAGACCGGGGTTCAAATCCCCGACGGAGCGAACAGATATCTACCTTGCACCTGGGTTTTGATGGATTCAATATTTGAGATATGGTATGTCAGAGTTAATTATTTTTAGTTTTTATTATAAATTTATCATAATATTTTTTACTTATATTTTTGATTATTATTTTTTATATTCGAATTATTTATATTTATTATTAGTCTATATATTAGATATATTTTTAATTATTAGATATATTTTTTATATCTTTTAATAATCTATTATTATATAAAAAATTTTTAAATATAAAAGTTATATAATTAAGTCTAATATATCAATCAAAATTTGAGAACTATAGAATACAAATAGTACTGTCCACAAAAATAGGTAAATGTGACAATTATAAATTAGTGTTAAAAATTAAAAATGGACCTGGCATTCCAGTAGAAGCATAACTAAAACGAGAGATATCACTCGCCTAAAAAGTAAGTTCTACCTCATTAGATATATTTTATCTAAAAGGCGAGTGCAATTTAATAAATAAAATAAGATATTTTACTTAAGTACAACAGGCATTTATATAGATAATCTCTTGGCCGAATATGGTAGAGACAAAATTGAGAAAAGTAGGTAAATTAATATTGGTATTGTTAGGAGGAGTTATAGGATTTGCTTTAGGATATATAAGTTTAATAACTGTACAGGTTGAACCTGTTGAGGCTGCCCTAGTTACTGTTGTAACACTAGCTGGATTAATAATTTTTAAAAAGGTAGGAGATAACATCTTATCACCATATAATGTAGTTGAAGTAGGAGTTGAAGGTCCAATATTACGAAAAGGATTTCCTTTTTCTTCGTCTTCATCAGATGATGTTGTAGACCTAATAGAAAACGCTCAAGATGCTGACGCATTATTAATAAGGATAAATAGCCCTGGTGGAAATATAGTACCTAGCGATGATATAAGAAAAGAAATTGAAGAATTCGATGGACCAACCATAGCTTATGTAACAGATATTTGTGCTTCTGGGGGTTACTGGATAGCTAGTGCTTGTGACTCTATTGTAGTTAGAGAAACTAGTCTAGTGGGAAGTATTGGTGTAATTGGATCTAGAATAAATGCAAAAGAATTAGCCGATAAAATTGGTCTTTCCTATCAGAGGTTAGCAGCTGGAAAATACAAAGATGCGGGCACTCCTTTGAAAGATATGTCTGATGAAGAAAAAAATTATCTTCAAGGAATTATAGATGACTTTTATAATATCTTTATAGATAAAGTTGCTGAGAGTAGAAACCTAGATAAACAAGATGTTAAAGATACTGAGGCTAAGGTTTATTTAGGTGAGGAAGCTATGGAGATAGGCTTAGTTGACGATATAGGTACTAGGGAAAAAGCCAAAGAAAAAATAGAGGAGGAGATAGGTAAAGAAGCTATTGTAAAAGAATTGAAGCCTAAAGGCCTTAAAAAGAAAGTTAAATCAGGAGTTAATGGTATAGCTTATTCTTTTGGTGCTGGGTTTGCAGAAAAAGTATCATGGAAAGATTTTGAATTTAAAATTTAAAGAAATTATATTATTTTAACAAATATCTAATTGGTAATATTTAATAAAAAAATTTTGTATTTATCATGGTTAACTTCGCTATAGGACAGTATATGGTTCCTACCCTAATAGCTTTATCTTCCATCTTTTGGGCTTTATTATTGAATGTATTAGGAAGTAAAATATTGAAAAATATAGTAAGTAGAACAGATAATAGATTATATACTATATTATTTCAAAGACTACGTAATCCTGTTTCTATATTAGTTGCATTTTTAGGCATCTATATTGCTATACTTAACATAGAAAGTAATTTTTTCTCGATATACTATATACAAGGTTTTATATTTACTATCTTAGTTTTTATTTGAGGTAATGCTTTTTCAAAAATTGGAACGGAACTCCTAGAAATAAGTAAAAAATATAGATAAAGTTGAAAACATTTTATTAAAAGAAGCTGAGGAAGAGGAACTTATTCTTGAAAGACCTGAACCAGAAGTTTTTCAAGAAGTTCTGTGATTCAAGTTTAAATTTTGAACTACTTTTTTGGATAAAAGATGCTAGATATATGCCAAGAGCTAAAAATAGACTTAATAGAGCAATATATAAGAGCTTTAATAAAGAGGGAATAGAAATATCTTTCCCACAGCAAGTAATTCATTATTCTGAAAACTAAAATAATAGAGATCTATGAAATGTTGTCTACAAATAGGATAGCGAGAGTGACTCGGGGCTTGACCTGAGGGTGAATCGCGTCAAACTACTCAAACATGTTCTGTACGTTTAATACTTCTTCAAGGACGGTAGACCAGACTTTCACGTCAATGTAACCAACCAAGAGGAAAAAGTACGGGATTCTGAAAACTCTGAAACCGTCATATGTTTGGACATCAATGAAGACAACATCACGTTGACAGCGTTGAAAGAAAACGGTGAATGTGTCAGTACTCTCATCATGGATTATCCTGAATTAAAGACTGGGAGATAAATCGTTACTTCACGATAAAAAAGCGGATGCAGAACGCTGTCTTTTGACAAAGCATTTGAGAACAAAAAAGGAAGAGTACTCCACGACTATGTACACAAGATATCGCATGTAGTTGTCAGATTTGCTTCTGAGTTCGAGATTTCCTGCATATCCTTGAGGTTTTTAAGCGATATGCAGGAACTCATCGATTACGACACAATGATTAATCGACAATTGCACTCTATTCCATTTCTTGATTTGCAGGATGCTATCAGCTACAAAGCTAATTTCAAAGGTATTTCTACTATGTCGATTGACCCTAAGAATACTCGACAAGGATGTTCGTTTTGTGGAGAGATTGAGAACACAGTCAGAAACAAACATTGTTTCTAATTGTTACAGTTGCGATCATCAAGACTATGTGGATAGGAACACCTCGGTGAATATTGTGGAGTGTGGTATGGGTAGATTGGTTTGGAGGTGGGTATTCTCTCGAAACGTTTTTTCGTGTTAGGAAGCTGAGACGGGAGATATCGGGCTGTGGGGGCCAGGGCCCTACTTCCTTTGACAGACCTAATCATACTAATCAAATCAAAGGTGGGTTAAACTAATCTAGGGGAAGAAGCCCCAACCCATAAGGTCGACGTAGTTCACTTATA
>JAHENH010000155.1 GCA_018609935.1 Halobacteriales archaeon
TAACGAATAAAAATAGAATAAGTTAATATGAATTTCGGAACTAAAGAAGTAGAATCAGCACCGAGTAGCGGTGTAGGTCAGTTCATAAGACCCGGTAAGCAGGAGCTTATAATTACTGATATGACAACAAAAGAATCCAGTAAGGGAAGTAAAAGTGTAATTTTCAGTGTAGAGACACCTCCCGTAGAGGATGAGAATTTTGAGCCTCATGAAGACGCTAAGAACGGAGGAAAGATAGGTACAGTATCGACCATATTCTTAGCTAGTGAAAAGACACAAGAAATGTTCAACAGGACAATGGCTCAATTAGGAGATGCTTTAGGTGTGAGAAAGAAACTGGATAATATTTCAGCGGAAGACATTGAGGAGTACGTTACTAAAGTGAAGAAAATAGTGAAAGGAAAGAAAGCTTGGTTCCTTATCTCAGGTGAGGAATATGAGAAAGATTCAGAAGGGAATGTAGGATTAGCTTTGAAGCTAAAAGCTTATTTTGCTGTAGCTAAGAATGAATCCGATCTTCAGGATCTGGATAAAAGTAATCCTTTTCACTATCAAGCTGTAGAAAGTAAAGGATCTCCTCAAAAAGAGGATACAAAGAAGCAAGAAGAAGGGAGCGGAGATGATATGCCGTTCTAATTAGGGTAGTTCAATATAATGATCATGAAATTTAGGGGTCTTGGTAAGCCAAGGCTCCTTTTTTTCTCTAAACTTAATAGTATGTACTCTACAAAGAACATAATCACGAGAAGAACTGAAATACCTGATGATGCCTCGATATATAAAAGATATTTAGGTAATTTCAAGCTGGGTATTCCTATATCCTCTCCTTTAAGAAAAGACAAGAATCCATCGTTCTGTCTTTATAGATCCAAAGGAGGAAGGATAAGATGGAAAGATTTTGGAACAGGAGAGAATGGAAGTTCTATAGAGTTCATAATGAAATACTATGGACTATCTACTTTTAAAGAGACAGTAAGATTTTTAATGGGTTCTGATATATATGATACAGGACCTTCCTTTCATATAAAGAACAGGAAAATAAAAGACAAAAAAGATATAAGAGCAGTATTCAGAGGTTGGAACGGAACAATAGATAAGAAATATTGGTCCAGATATGATCTCGATATAAAGACATTATCTTATTTCAATGTAAGACCTGCTAAGGCTGTGGAAATAAATGATATGAGAATACTGAGTAAAAAGAATGAACCTATTTACGTCTATAAGTTAAGGGGCAAGTACAAAATATTGAGACCTTACAGTAAGATGAAATGGTTCTCTAATACAAGTAAATATCATTATCATGGTATGGAGCAATTACCTTGGATAGGAGATCATCTGATAATAACCTCATCTCTAAAAGATGTCATGGTGTTATACAAGATGGGATTCAATGCCATAGCTCCTCAATCAGAGACGCCTAAGATACTTAGGTACAATATGCTGAAGTCCAGATTCAATGATATTATAGTTATGTATGATAATGACGAAGCGGGAAGAACTTCAGCGAAAAAGCTGGAAGAAAAAGGAATGAAGACCATGTTCACTGATCATGACAAAGATATTAGTGATATGGTGGAGAGAATAGGATCACAAAGAACAAAAGAATATTTAATAAAAAAGTACAATGATATTCATACCGGGTAATGTTCCGTCTTCTAAGAACAGTAGAATGTGGACGGGTAAAATATCTATAGCTTCACCTGCTACACAAAAGTACAGGAAAAGTAGCTATGTTCATTGGGAAGAATATAGAGATATATTCAAGAAAGAAGTAGAAGATAAGGAATATCCTTTGATAATAGGATTTCACTTCGTAAGAAAGACTAGGCATAAATTCGATTTTGTCAATCCTCTACAGTGTGTGCAGGATCAGATGGTGAGTCATGGATGGATAGAAGATGACAATTCGGATATATTAATACCTAAGCCTTTCACTTTGAATAAGGAGTGGTATTCTTATGATAAGAAGGAGCCTGGTGTATATATAAAAATATATGATAGATAAGAACTTAAAAGATAAGATATCGAAAGCTTGTAAATATAGAAAAGATTTTTCTGAAGCAGTAGAATACATGGAAAAAGGATATATAGAAAATCTAAGGCTGTATTTAGAGAAGCTGATTGATGAGAACAGAATAAAAGATGTCTCATCTAAGACAATAAGAAAAGCCAATGAAGAAGCTTATAGTCTCTTTATGGGAAGATATAATAAATACTTAGATAAGAATAGAATAAAGAATGGGGGAACCTACTTATAAAGAAGAGAAAGATTATAAGGATATAGATGCCGTGAATCAATCTCTACTAACCACTATAGATAGTGGGAATATAATAGAGATAGAGAATAAAATAAAAGGTATATATCCCGAAGAAGATAAAGATTATTTCTATCAAGGGGACCTCTTGGAGGATATTCTCTTTCTTCATGATATAGATTTCAATGAAAAATATTCTATAATAAATGAGGATTTTCCCTCATATGATACTAAATACAAAAACTTCTTGGATATATATGGAAATACATTGAAGGAAGGGATGGGTGAAGATAGTGCTTATTATATAGCAAAACAAGTATCACAGTCCAAGAAGGATATGTCGAAAGAGATAGAAAAATATCAGGTATATCTGAATTCTATAAAAGATGGAAAAATACCTATTCCTCATAAGATGTTCAGAGAAACATCTGAAATGGCGAGAGGAATAAAAGATCTTCATCCTGAAATGATAACAAGGGATTCTTGGCAAGAGGTCAAAGAATTCGAGTATAAAGGAATAAAATGTAAGTTAAAGGCGGATATTATCTTGCCTGATAATACTATAGTGGATATAAAAACAACAAAGGAATATCCTGATAATTTTATGTCCTCTTATTATAGATTCAGATACGATATACAAGCAGCTTTTTATATGACGGGGTTAGAATCGAGTAACTTCTATTTTTTAGTCTCATCCAAAACAATGAGACATGTACCCGCTTTATATAAAGCACCTGAAAATATAGAGAAAATATTTAAAGGATATAGAACAAAGAAGGGAAAGGAATTGAGAGGAATAGACGAATTGTTGGATATGTATGGTTTTTACAAAGAACAGATAAAGGTTCAGGGGACAATAACAACCCCTTATTCTATGAGAAATACCAACATATTTTATATAGAAAGATATGAAGAAGAAAAAGACAACTAGTTTTACCTTTGTTCTGCCGATGTTATTCGATTCCAGGGGGCATATACCATCCGTAAAGGATTGTTATATAAGAGCCAAAGGAAAAGATGATAAGAAAGAACATATATTCTTATTGGTGGATAAAGGTGAATCCGATAAAGATCTGGGTAGAATGAGGAATAATCCTTATTATGAAGAAGAGGAAGAAGTGGATAATGCTAATTTATTGATCACATTCAAAGCTCCTGATGAATACAAGAGAGAATATGATCTATTCTTGGAAAGTAAATATAGTGAATTCTCCGAGAGTTTTAAACAAAGGATACTTAGATTCCATGGGATAACAAAAACCCACAATGTAGGTAAGGTCCTTTATAGATCGGAAGACCTGTATAAGAAATGGGAAGAAAGATTGAATGTGGATATAAGTAGAGATCTTGAGATCGGGAGTAAAATAAAGATGAAAAGAGAAACATTCGATAAAAGCAAGATATATGGAGAATCAGCTACAACTGCAGAAAGAGAATCAAAAACTGAAAAGGGAACTAGCAAGTAAAAAGAGTGAGATAAAGAAACTGACAAAGGTGATCAAGGATCTGAGAAAGACATTGGATCATCTAAAGAACACTCATCTCATATTAAATGACGAGATGAAAGGAACAGTGAACGATACGGAATTATGAGATTGATAGAAATAATAACAAGGATCTTGGGGAGGAAATTCACCTCCCCTAATGATCCTATATACAAAGAGGATAAATTGAGAAGATCCGGGTTCATTGACTATGAAGATTCCTTAGGATATAAAAAACTCATATTGGATCTTCATCATATAGAATTCACTTATGAACCTGAAATAGGTATAGTAAGTATAAATAGTGACAAGTATGTAAGTGTGGATGATGCTGTAAAGATGGTAGAAATATTGAAAAAAGAAATAAAATGAAGACAAGTGATCTTGAGAGATTAAAAGAAAAATATATAGAAGAGAAAGTGGATGATAAATATAAAGAGACGGTGAGAAAATCATTCACTTCCTTTATAGATTATGTGGATAAGAATATGAAAGAAGGAGAAGAAGGAGAAGAAGAAGTATTCAAAGATGAGGAAAAGGATATATTAAAGTGGGGAAATAAGATAAAGGATAATTCCGATCTTATAACTGTGGAAGGTAAGATAACAAAGACAACTAATAAAGCTATATTATTCAAACCTGAGGATATGGATTCAGAAGTATTCTTTCCTAAATCTATCTGTAAACCTGTACATGATATAACTAAAGATGTAATAAATGATAATTTACCTATAGAAACTAAATTAGAATTCGTGAAGAATATATACAGTAAAAATATAGTAGATAAAGAATGACAAAGAAAAATAAAAAAGTGATCGGAGATTTCATTGACTTCTGTTTAGATTTTTATCA
>JAHENH010000156.1 GCA_018609935.1 Halobacteriales archaeon
AAGCGTCTTCAGAAACATTACTATTATTATTTTCCATGTTATTTTCTTGTTGATTTTCTTCTAAATTTTCTTGATCTGCCATTTTCCATTTTCCTCCAATTTACATAGAATTACTTGTTTATAATTTGCAAAATTATGACCTTCTTTATTGGTAAAAAAGATCATTTTTTTAGGTTTTTCTTCTGTTATATTTTTTATGTAATAAATTTGCTCCTTATTCAAGAATTTTGGGTAAGCAAGAATATCAAAACCACACAGGAAAAAGCAAATAGTTATTTCTTCACAAAAAGAAGATTTGTTAAATTTACTTACTATTTCATTAGGTAGTTTTTCTTTTAATTTTTCAACTATTCTATATAGTTGATTTTGTTTTTCAGGAATTTTGAAATCAAACTCCTCATCTTTAATATCTGAATCCAATAGTATCATTTTAATCTTCTAATTCAAAGAAAAAGGATTCTAATTCTAAATCCTTAATACTTTTCTTATCTTTTTTATGCAGTTCTTGTAGAAGTTTTTCTTCTATAGACGATAACGCAATTTTTATTTCATCATTATAATTATCTTTACATTTATTTTTTTTACCTTTTGATTCTACTATTTTCCATTTTTGATGTTTGACAAAATGAATAGAATGACGACACTCTTCTTCATCTTCTTCCCATCTTATAGAAAAAATTCGTGATTTTGCAGAAACAATTTTACCTCCAACACAGTTTTTATTTATCTTCCCTTCTTCATTTAACATTTGTTTTGTAGTAAGTTCAACGATTTGAAATCCATAAAAATAAGAAAATATATCTAATGGTTGAACCATTAAATCGTTTTCTTTTAAATTTTTATTTTTAATTTTATTTTTTAGAATTTCAGTTAAATTTTCAAAAGATAATTCTAAAAAATCACAATCTTCTAAAATTCCAAAACAAAAATGATAATTTGTTGTATATTTATATTTATTTTCAATAAAATCTAAAATTTTAACATAAGTTCTAGTTTTTTCTATTTTTTCTTCAATAGATATAATAGGCAATAAATTGTTACTCAAATATTCAAAAAAGATTTCATTTAATCTTGGGTGATTTTCATCCATATCAAGAAATTTAACCCATTTATTAAATTTATTTATTATATTTTCTGAATTTTTTATGTTTTTTATTTTTGAAACTGAGTCATCTAAATTATTATTTTCTAAAAGCACTTTTACAATAAAATTGTTTACTTTTAAATTATCAGTTAAAAACTCAATAAGAAATCTTTTTTTATTGAATTTCATTTTTTGAAATTGATTTATAAAATCAATATAATTAAATCTTAAATCACTTTTATCAATGTTATTGCTTATCAATTTGTTTTCAATTTGGATTTTTTCTCTAGATATATCTTGAAAACTTAAATCAACAATTAAACTTAAATAAAAGTTGTGATTATTTTTATTTTCTAAACTTACATAAATTTTATTTTTTTCAAGCCATTCTTCAAACTCCTTTTCTTGATATTTAAAAAAGTTTTTTTCTTGATATAAAAATTCTCTTTGATCTTTGAACAAATTCCAATATTGCTCGATAAAATCAATATGTCCTTTTACTTTTGAAGATTTATTATTAAACAACTTTTCAGAAATAAAAAGTTCATAAAGATATGGAATGTATAAATTATCCATATTTTTGAACTCTAATTTCTCACATACTTCTATTTGATGTGATTTTAAGAAGTTTAAAAAAGAAGGTTTTATAGAAAATAAAATATCTTTTTCTTTTGGAAGAAAAATTGCTTCTACTTGGAAGCAATTTAAGATATTAAAAGAATTATCCTCAAAGATTTTATTTTGAATAAATCTTGATTTCTTTATAATATTATAAAAGTGTTCATTTTTTATTTCAAAATTTTCTTCAAAAATTTTATAAACAAAAGGAGAGAAGTAATTTATATATAAAAAAGTATTTGCTTGCTGATAGTATGATAATTTTTCAAGATAATCTAAAAGTTTTGAATTATATTCAGAAAAACTTTTATAACTATATTGAGAATAAGGTGATAAAGTTGATATCATCATTTTTTTATTAATTTCAACAAAAAAATAGGAGCAAGCAACTGCTTACTCCTATTATAATGAAAATTTTGTGTTAGGACAAGTTGTTAGGACATCTAATTAGACATTATCTACCATGTCAATGTCATCATCATCGTCTTCTTCTGTATTAGTTTCTTCGGTGTTACTTTGTTCATTGTCATATTGTGACAGAAGATCGTCATCCTCTTCTGTATTTTCTTCTGTATCTTCATTTTCAACTTCATAACCAGCTAAACTACGAAGTTGATCAACATAGCACCCGTGTGTATAGTAGTTTGTGGAGTTTTGATTGGGCATCAATGCAGAATCAATTTTCTTTTCTTTCTTTTCATTGTATGTTTTCACTTTATTATTAAATGAAGATAACAATTTAATAATATTCGTGAACTCTTCATTTTCCCAATGATTTTGTAAGATTTTTTTCAATTCTGCATCTTCTTCTACTTCCCAAGGGAATGAAGAATAGAATGTCTTGAAGATAGAAATAATTTTCTTAATATCCCTTTCAGCTAAAAGAAAAACAATGTAATCTCTTTCATCTTTAATCGTTTTCCTTTTTTCTTTTTTCGGAGGGGCGAATTTTTGTTTTTCTTCTTCAATTAATTGCTCCATTTCTTCTAGAGAAATTTCATCAGCTTTATATTTTTGTAATGCAGTGTTTACATCCATGTTAATTCACCTTTTTTTTCGACATTCTATTTCTATTTTAACTTGAACTCCAAAATTATGCAAATAAATTGAAAATTTTAGAGTTCAAAATTTTTACTTAATCAATTGAAACGGAAAGACCGTAACTTTCCAATTTTTCCTTTAAGATATCTGCTTCATTTTTAGAACATTTGTGAATTTGAGCAGATCCATCTTTGTGAGCTTCCAACATTTTATTTTCAGCTTTTTTTCTAGAGTAGTCTAAAACGCTTGTAAGTGCTTCAATTACAGTTTTAAAATAAACTGTATCATCATTCCACAAGATCAAGTTTACATTTTCTTCAAGTAAACTTTCTAATTTGCTCTTGATCGTTTCTATTGGACTAACGATCGTTTTCATCTATCTATACCTCCTCCATTTTTTCTTGAATACGATGATCTAAATCTTTCAATTTAACATGAACATTTTCCATGTTAGTAAATTTTGAAAGATTTAGCAATCTTTCTTTTTCTTTTAGAAGTTCTTTTAAAGACATTTAAACCTCCATATTTAAACTTCCATCCAAAATTGGATTAACTTGGATAAATGAATACGATATTCATTTAAGTTATTATCAAAAATGAACGTTGAAGCAAGCTCATCTACTTGAGATAAGAACTTGTTACTTTCATCTGAATCAAGTAACAAGTTCTCATTTTCATTCTTTAGAACAACTTTATCGCAAACTTCATCGTAAGTGTTAAATTTCATTTATTTAAACTCCAAAACTACAACAAAATTCATTAAAGCATATAGTTTATTGACATAAATGCTATTGGTCAATTTCTTATTTATGTTAGAACTTCTAACTCATAAATTTTTTTATTGAGATAGTTAAGATCAACATCTTTTTTGATTTCATTTTGCTTCTTTTTATCTAAAAAACAAAAATCTTGTAACGGAATAAAACCCTGTTCTGCATTAAAATAGCCCAATTTTTCTGAAAATTTATGCTTGACAACAAACCATTGCATTACCAAACCTCCTGTAATCTTCCATTTTCTGCTTTAATGTGAATGAGTTGATCTGGTTCAACTAAATTATTTTCAATAAAACCAGATTCTACATATTCTTTTTTTCCGTCTTCAACAAGATAATAAATCTTGTTGGAAAAAGAAATAAAATAAAAAAAGAATTTTTCTTCTCGGTAAACACACATTCTGTCAATAATGAAATTAACCAACTCAATTGAGTTGGTTAGAAATATTTTTGAACTTAAACTTTCGCTTAATTCATAATTTTTATATGTTTTTGTCTTTTTGATCATGTTAGAACCTCTTCAAAAGAAAATAAATCTTCAATAATTTTTTTGTAATGATGATAATTTACATCAATAAAACCATCTTCATTTTTTAATAATTCAAACGGAAAATTATCATCGAAACATTTGATGTACCAAGTATTATTGCGCTGAAAAATTTGATGATCTTCGTAATACAAACCTCCTACACTTTCTTCTATAAAACTTGAATACCATTTTAGAATGATATTTAATTTTCTTTTTGTTGTTTCTGTTTTTTTATTTTTATCCGAAATTTTCAGACTGAATTTTACATCACTGTTATGAAAAACAGCGATCAAGTTGTTATGAAGATAAATCAATTTCCTGATTTCTTGTTTATTTTTCGTATTTAACTTCGATGATACGACTCTTGTATTTTTATTAATAGATTTTTCAAAATCAGCAAAACTTTCTAAACAAGTGATCAACTTTTCTTCTTCAATCATAAAACTCCTTTACATAAATGTTTTTATCTTCGATCGTTATTGAGAAATTTGCACTTTCATTAATTGGATAAATTTGTAAGATAGATAAATCAACATTACTATCTATTAAAAAACATCCACTAATAATGATATTCTCGTATTCTTCTTCTATAACATCACCATTTTCTAAAAAAAGATTGATTTTTTTTTCTTTTTTTAAGGTAAGTTTTTCGCAAATATAAAAAGTCATAAAATTACACCATTTTCCTTAAGGGATTCTGTGACCAGTTCCCTTTTAACCATATTTTGAAAGATGTATTTTTTATCAAAAATTATTATAAATAATTCTTCATCATACGTATTATAAATTGTCAATTTGACTTTTTTGTTTTTTTCAACATTTTGTTTTTTATATTTCAACCCGATTTTATGTAAATCAGGTAAATATAATAACTTGTTTTTATAAGAGAAAGCATCTTTTCCTATAGCTTTATCAAAATCAATTAGTTCTTTTTGTAACATTGTTACATCCTCCATTTTATACGCAAATGAGACAATTTTCAAAAAAATTGCCTTATTCCCATATATTTAACCCTATGGATCATAAAGAATCCATAGGGTTTAACGTTATATTATAAAGGTATTATGTGAGAAATATTACCTTTATTTGCTTTTATCACTTCTTCTAGTTTTGTTTTATCAGGTGCAAACTTGACGTTTTTACACTTATCCGAATTTTTTTTCGGATATGATAGTAGAATTGCATATTTATTCATATAAAAAAATAATGAACATCTTCTTTATTATCGTACATAATCCAAATACCATTGGGTAAAGAATAAAAAAAACAATTACTTTTTTTAATTTCATCAGGAATGATACAATTTTCTTCAAAAAATTTTTTTGAGAACATTTTTGGTGAAAGATTTGGATATTCTTCTTCATCTTCCCAAACTTTGTAATCCTGAACTGCAAAATCAGAAATATCTAAGAACAAATCATTATCAATACATTGTCCATCTTCATCAAAAATGGATTTACAATCTCCTATACATGATTTTTTGATAATTTTTTTATTTTCTTCACCAGATGTTTTATCATAAAAAACATCAAAAAGTTGATCGTATTCATTTTTTTCTACATATCTAGAATGATATGGGCAGTCATATTTCCTAAATAATATCATTTTTTTTATTTTACAATAACAACAACAAGCAGTTTTATATCATACTTAGGATAAAAAAAATTAAACTTCTAAATCTTCATATTTTTCTCCTTTTTTTATATCTTTTAGTATTTCAAACGCTTCATAAAAGATAGAATGATCGATACGAATGTCACTTTCTACTTCTCCATATGCCAATTTATCAAGAATGAAATTATTATAATTTTTATTATAAATTTTTTCTAGTAACATATATGTTTTTATATGTAACGACATGATGATACATTTTACTAGAAAACGGTTTCCATTTATTAAATGATTATGTACAACTATTGATACTTGTTCTAGTTCTTCTTGACTAAAGTTTGTTTCTTTAAACATGATTATTAAAAATGAACAACGACAAAATGAAAATAAACAGTTTAACGACTTGTTTAGGTCAAGAATTTTTATTCTTCTATTAAAGAAGATAAGATTTCACTTGCGCCTTGAAAGACTCCTTTTTCATAAATTTCCCAAGGGTCATATTTTTTTTCATCTTGGATTTCATTAAACCAAGATGCGATAATTTCAAAAGGCGAAAATTGTCTGAAGTTTTCTTGCTCTGTTTCAAGAGTTAAATTTATTAAAAATTCATATTCAGAACAAAATTCATTTTCGTAAAAGATGTTTTCTGCAATTTGTGAACCATTTTTTCTTCCTTCTTCAAAAATTATTTTACAGTCTTGCATCACAATTCTCTTTCTTTTAACATTAACAAAAACAAAAAAGCAGTTTAACGACTTACTTAGGTCAGATTATTAATTTTGAATTATTATAATAATTCAAAATCTTCATTTAACTCACAATCATCTTGTAGAAAGTGAGTTAGTTGCATAGTTGAAATATATAAACAATTGGAATATAATTCTTCTAATTTTTCTTTAGAATCATTAGAAGAAATTCCTAAATTAAACTTTTCTATTTCTTGTATTTCATTTAATTTTTTTTGAAATTCAAACACTTTATTTTTGTATTTCTCTAAATTTTTAGTTAAAAATCCTTTTTTGTTAAATTGAGAAATAGCACTAAAGATGTTAAATTTTTCTTGATCTTCTTTTAACATATTTTCTTGAAAGATATCAATTATAGTAGCACTTTTTACTGCTACATTAGCATCTAAAAAAGGATTTATTAAATATATTTTGCTGTTTTCATTCATTTTCTCTTTTAATTCAATTATTCTTTGATAATCTGCATACATAATTGAATTAAAAGTAAATTCATACAAAAAGATAAAAAATGTGTTTTCATCTTTTTTAATTTTACTTGGATTTTTTGTTACAGAATAGATAAATTGCATGACTTTTTTTAGCTAACTACAAAGGTTATTTTTGAATAACCAATGAAACACAGAAAAAAATTCTGTGTTTGATGATTATTCAAAAAAACTATTCGTATTTTGGTTTAATTGTTTGTGCAAACTGTTGTGGGAATTCTTCGCATAATATCATCAATTCTGTTCCTCCTAAAACAGAATCAATGTTTCCTTCTTCTATATCACTATATTTTTCATTCAAATATGAAAAAAACTCAGATGCGGAAGATTTGTATGGATCAAAAGATATAGTTTCCAATGGATTTTGTATATTCCACCACCAACCACCTTCTTCATAACCAC